>JAYWAQ010000206.1:0-5986 GCA_043782305.1 Burkholderiales bacterium | reverse complement strand
TCCGCATCGATTGCCCACGGGTGATAGAGATCCAGCTCGGGGATGACGGTTGCCATCGCGCTGGCGTCGGCCAGACCGGCAAACGAATCTGGGCTGGTGAACTTGGCGATGGCCAGCGCTTTGTCGACCGCAGCGTTCACTGAAGCGGTCGAGAAGTCTCCAGTCGACGAATTGCCCTTGCAGCCGTTGACATAGACCGTTACGCCCAGGCCCTTGTCCACATTGTGTTCCAGCGTTTCCAGCTCGCCCAGTCGAACCGTGACATTCAATCCGGTGCCTTGTGTGGCTTCGGCTTCCGCCTGATCGGCTCCACCGCGTTTGGCACGATCAAGGGCGGCAAGGGCGACATCACGGAGGGCTTCAGAGGACAGGGCAAGGGACATGTGAAAACTCATTCAAAACGTGCATGAAGCATAGCGGCTGGGGAGAAACGCGCAGGTACGGCAAAATTAGGGGATGGCACGCCCCCCCAAAGTCCCCCGCCCGATTGAAGATCGCCCGTCAAAAACGCAACTCAAAGCGGATGCCCATGACTTGCAGCTGCTGGGTGAACATCTCGCAGAAATGACCAAAGATCAGCTCGATCAACTCGATTTGCCGGAAATGCTGCGCGACGCGATTGACGAGCTTAAGAAAGTTGGCAAACACGAGGCCACTCGCCGTCAGATGCAGTACATCGGCAAATGCATGCGCGACGTTGACCCGGAGCCGATCCGCGCCCAGATTGACCGCTGGGAGATGGGCACAAAGGCCAACAAGGCAGCGTTCAAGACCTCTGAGCGCTGGCGCGACCGGCTGATCGCCGAGCCTGCCGCCATTGATGAATTCTTGCTGGATTGGCCTGCCGTTGACCGCGTGGAGTTACAAAAACTGGTGACGCTGGCTCGTACCCAGGCCGCGCGTGGCGACGCGCCGGCGGCATCCCGACAAGTGTTTCGCGCGATTTATCGCGTGCTGCTGAAGGTCTAGCGCGACATGTCGTTTGCACCCGTAAAAATTGGCCTTGTTTCCGTTTCAGACCGCGCGTCGACTGGCGTTTACGAAGACAAAGGTATTCCAGCGCTTAAAGACTGGCTTGCGAGCGCCCTACAAAACCCGATCAGCTTCGCGACACGGCTGATCGCCGACGAACAGCCCGTCATTGAAGCTGCGCTGATCGAACTGTGCGACATCGAGCGCTGCGATCTGGTGCTGACCACCGGCGGCACCGGTCCTGCGCGACGCGACGTAACGCCCGAGGCGACGTTTGCAATAGCGCACAAAGTCATGCCCGGTTTTGGCGAACAGATGCGCCAAATCAGTTTGAATTTTGTGCCGACCGCGATCCTGTCGAGGCAAGTCGCCGTCATTCGTGGAACCGCACTGGTGATAAACCTGCCCGGCCAGCCGAAAAGCATCAAGGAAACGCTGGAAGGCTTGCGTGACGCCGACGGCCAGCCAACCGTACACGGTATTTTTGCCGCGGTGCCGTACTGCGTCGATTTGATCGGCGGGCCCTACATTGAGACCGTTGCGGCGGTGTGTAAAGCCTTTCGGCCGAAGAGTGCAGTGCGGGCGACGTTAACCACTTAAAGCCTGAGGCTGGACCCGTCCGTTACCAGCTTGAATTTTTTCGGCTCAAGCCGATTCCAAAGCTGGGCCGCAGCGCTCCACGTCATGCGATTTTTTTCAATCCACTGCGAAAGCGTTTCGCGTTTTCGATGTAGTGATGCGCCGCGCCGTGCAGCGACGCAATGGCCTCGGGTGACAGCTCACGCTTGGCGACCGCCGGACTGCCGACGATCAGCATTCCATCGGGAAATTCCTTGCCTTCGGTAACCAATGCGCCCGCCCCGACGAGGCAATTCTTTCCGATCTTCGCGCCATTCAATATGACTGCGCCGATGCCGATCAAGGAGCCGTCGCCCACCGTGCAGCCGTGAAGCATTGCCTTGTGGCCAATCGTGACGTTCTGACCGAGCGTCAGCGGTTTACCGGCGTCCGAATGCAGCACAGCGGCTTCCTGAATATTGGTGCCCGCGCCAATGTTCATCGGCTCATTATCGGCGCGAATGATCACGCCAAACCAGACGCTGGTGTTATCGCCGAAGTGCACGTTGCCGATCACCTGTGCCGAGTCCGCCACCCAGGTCGACTCACTAAGGGTGGGCTTCAGGTTGTCAAGTTCGTAGATAGCCAAAGCGCGTTGTCTTTCGTTTTGAGTGATACCGATTGACGTGATTATGAGGTGAACGGCTGTGCGCTCGGGGCCGATGCCACCTGGATATCGCGTGTACGATTGGCATCCAACCGTACGAAGTGCAATGAGGAGCTCACAGTGCAGCCATGCAATCCCCTTGAAGTGGTGCAGTTCTGGATTGACGCCGGGCCTGGCAGCTGGTTCCGCAAAGACGCTGCGTTTGATGATCGCTTTCGCGAGCGCTTTGCCGCTGCGCACGAGGCGGCGGCGCACGCGGAACTCGACGACTGGTTATCCGATGCGGGAGGGGCGCTGGCACTCTTGATCCTGCTCGATCAGTATCCGCGCAACAGTTTTCGCGGCACAGCACGTATGTTTGCGACAGACGACAAGGCGCTCGCGATCGCAAAGCAGTCGATTGTCTTGGGTTACGACGCGACGGCAGCCCCGTCACTGCGCCTGTTCTTTTACACGCCCTTCATTCACTCCGAGAAGATCGAAGATCAGGATCGCGCGCTGGAGCTCTACGCGCTGCTTGGTGAGGACACGGCGCGCCATGCGCACATCCACCGCGACATCATTGCGCGATTCGGGCGCTTCCCGCATCGCAATCCGCTGCTCGGACGCGAGACGACGAGCGAGGAGCAGCAGTTTCTGGATAACGGGGGATTTGCAGGCTAGCGATGGGAATCAACAATCGCAGAAAAACAGCTTTTCCATGAAACGCCCATTTATTATGGGCTAAAGGCTGCTTAATCGAAATATCGACTTTTTCACTTTATTGCTCCAACCCCCTTTACAGTGGTCATTTCAGCCAAAAGCTAGAAGCTTCAAAAAACGCGTGGTCAGCCCTCGGCTCGCCAATTCCCGAGGAAGTTTGTCATCGCGGCTTCCGCCGTTTTGTGCCATTCGTTTATCTCCGCGCGGGAGCGCTTCCACGGTTCATAGATTTTCTTGAATGCAGGGTTAATTTTTGCCTCGGCGTCGTAAATCGAAAACCCTGCGCGATAGGCGGCAATCATGAAAGTGTTCGGAAACAGTTGCAGACGCGTGCCGCTGCCAATCATCTTTTTGAACGCCGCAGGATTGCGCGAATCGTACGCCGCCATCATCCATTGATTGACCCAGCCCGTGGCGACATTGATGACCTCTTTGTACTGTGCAGGCAAGGCGTCGTAGGCGGCCTTGTTTACGTAAAGACTCAATGCGGCGGACGGCTCCCACCACGCCGGGTAGTAATAAAAACGCGCTACTGCGGGCAGCCCAAGCTTCTCGTCGTCATACGGCCCCACCCATTCGCCCGCGTCGATTTTCTTGTCGCGCAGCGCCGCGGCGATCTCGCCACCCGGTAAATTCACAGGCGCTGCGCCGAGTCGCTGCCAGATTTCGGCACCGAAGCCGGGGATGCGGATTTTCAGTCCCTTCACATCCTCCAGGGTGCGAATTTCCTTGTTGTACCAGCCGCCCATTTGCGCGCCGGTGTTGCCCATCGGAAAGTTCACCATGTTGTACTGCGCAAACAGCTCGCGCAACAGCTCAAGTCCTCCACCCTGATAGACCCAGGCGTTGTGCTGGCGCTGGTTCATGCCGAAGGGCAGCGTGGTGTCAAAAGCAAGCGCTTTGTTGACGTTCAGAAAGTAATATCCGGCCGTATGAGCGCATTGCACCGTACCCTTCTGCACGGCCTCAAACGCACCCGGCCCAGGGACGATTTCGCCGGGGCCGGACACACTGATCTTGAACTTGCCGCCAGTGACGGCTTCAACGATGCGCGCGAACTGTTCGGCACCACCGTAGATCGTGTCGAGAGATTTCGGAAAGCTCGACGTCAAACGCCAGCTGACGGCTGGCAAATCCTGGGCGCCGGCGATGCCCGGAAGTAAACCTGCCATCGCACCCACTGCCCCGGCGGCACCGAACGAACCAACCGCACCAAAGCCACCGGACAAAAAATCGCGACGTTCCATTTTGCTCCCCATTTTTTGTGTCTGCGCGGTATGCCGCGGGACTTTACTTTCGCTGAACGATAGTTGACGCTTCGTTTTGCAGCAAGCGGATTTACCCGCGCACATCGCCAAGGATGGTCAGCGCAGCCGCGCGGGCACAAGCCCATAGCGGAAATCGGGGCGCATTGAAGACACCTAAACGTGCTCCTACAATCTCTCCTCATGAATACAACACTGACTGCGGAAATAGACCGGCTGCCGACCCAATCTGCGATCCCCCTCTCACTGGTTGGCCTGATCGCGATGGATATGGACTCCACTGCGATCACCATCGAGTGCATCGATGAAATCGCAGATTTCGCGGGCGTCAAGGCCGAGGTCTCAGCCGTCACCGAAGCCGCGATGCGCGGCGAACTTGATTTTCAGGATAGTCTGAGAAAGCGCGTGGCCTGCCTCGAAGGACTGTCAACCAAAGTGCTTGAAGAAGTCTACGAAGCGCGCCTTCGGCCCTCGCCGGGACTCAAGGAATTGATGGCGGTGGCCCACAAAAGCGATGTGAAAACGCTGCTCGTATCTGGTGGCTTTACCTATTTCACCGAGCGCATGCGGCGGCGCTTTGGCTACACCTACACTCGCGCCAACACGCTCGGCGAGCACGACGGACGGCTGACGGGCCAGGTATGCGGCGTGATTGTTGATGCGGCGGAGAAGGCGCGCATGCTGCGCTTCATCGCATCGACCTTGCCAGCGTCGCGTAACGCAACAATCGCCCTGGGCGACGGCGCAAATGATCTGCCGATGCTCCACGCAGCGAGCATGGGTGTGGCCTATCACGCCAAGCCGCGTGTGCGCGAACAGGTGAAGGTCGCGATCAACGTTGGCGGATTAGATACGCTTCTTGCGCTACTGCCCTGATTTCACGGGGGTTTTACTCGTTTTTCCGCCCGTGCTTTGCTAGACTTTTCATTTAGCGAGCAACACTTCAGTTCCTCGGGGGAAATCATGAAACGAACATCTTCTAACGCGGCGCTGGCAATCCTGCTCGGCGGCACGGCCTTTGTATTACCCGTAGCGCCCGCGTTGGCGCAGGACGCCGCCAAGCCGACACCTGGCGCCAATCTGCAATACACCGGTGCCGATACCCGTTTTGGCATCGGTATCGATAGCGACAACCACGCTCGTGGCGAGCTGTTTCAGGTGCTGCGAGGCGATGATAAATCGGCCACGCTGGCCGAAATTTGGGGCAGCCGCAATGCCGGCGGCGTCAAGTTGTCACAACATTGGACGAGCGGCACGTCGGCGGTGAACAAGGTATTTGCCGCCTTCGATCAGGGCGATAAGGATCTGCGCAAGGCGACCGTCGGTGGCGGTCAGGAATACGAAAAGTGGTTCTGGAACACCTACCTGAGCAAGGGCCTCTCCGGAGCGCGTCTCGGCTCGGTATCAAGCGTTGCTACGACGGCGACTCAGAGCGGTGTAGACGCCGGTCGCCCATACGAAGAAGACGTCACCACGACAGTCACCAACAAAGTATTCACGCGACCTTACGACTACGGCGTCGGCGCGCGCCTCGGCCATTTCTACGAGCCTGTGCTGGTGCGACTGACCGCCGGTCTTGACTATGAATGGGGTAAATATTCCAGCCGTCAATGGACGGGTACCCTGATGGCGGAAAAGTTCTTCGCAAACTCGCCGCTGTCAGTGGCGATCTCCGGTGAATTATTCCGCCGCAGCGGCGATTTTGAAGGTCGTCGCAACGATCAGCGCGGCATGCTCATGCTGCGCTACGAATTGGGCGCACCTCGGAGCAGTTTCCGCTCCAACAAGATCACGCGCACGGTCAGCTCGACCGAGCGCGTAC
>JAYWAQ010000205.1:0-5988 GCA_043782305.1 Burkholderiales bacterium | reverse complement strand
GTTGACGCCGGGCGCCACCATGATGGCTGCAGGAACGGATAGACCACGCATGATGGCCTTTTTTATTGCTTCGCGATCTACCGCGAGGGACAACGCTTCACGCACGCGCTTGTCCTTGAACGGGTTTTTGCCTTTGACGTCGGTGTATTTCGCCTCGTCGCTGAACTGATCCATGCCGAGGAAAATGGTGCGCACTTCGATGCCTTCCATCACGCGCAGTTTCGGGTCTTTTTTCAGGCGCTCGACATCCTGCGGAGGCACTTCGGTCACGAGATCAACGTCACCTGCAATAAGTGCAGAAATACGCGTCGCATCGGCCTTGATGGGCAGGTAGTTGTAGGCCGTGACGTTGCCGTCTTTCTTGCCCCACCAATTGGCGTTATCGGTGAATTCAATCTTCTGCTCGGGAGCCCAGCTCTTCCACATGTAAGGGCCGGTGCCCATCGCGTTACGTGAGGCGTAGGTGTCTTCTTTCGCCTTGTAATCCTGAATGTTGTTTGCCTTGTTTTTCTCCGCCCACGCCTTGCTCATGATGCGGAAATCGATGATGTTGCGCAGCAGAATCGGGTTCGGTGCTGGCATGATGAAATCGACGGTGTAGTCGTCGATTTTCTTCACCTCGGTGATGCCAGCGATGTAGATTTGCATCGTGCCTTGCGGCTGCTTGATGCGGTTAAAGCTGAACACGACGTCGTCGGCTGTGAACGGCGTGCCGTCGTGAAATTTCACACCTTTGCGCAGATCAAACCGAACCTGGGTGGGCGAGATGTAAGTCCACTTGGTCGCGAGCGCGGGCTCAACCTCGAACTTCGCGTTGTAGCGCGTCAATCCTTCGTAAACATGCATCAAGATCGCGTTGGTGGTCGCGTGATTCTGCGAATGCGGGTCGGCGGTCAAAATATCGTTCTGAGCCGCGCCGCGTAGCAATGCCGCGTTGCTCGTTGCCACGGTGAAGCCGAGCGCGACGGTAAGCGCCGTCAGCGCCAGACGTTTAAAACTAATCATAAATTCCCCTCATAATCCAATCCGGTAATTTACTTTAAATCATCTCACCACGCACGGCCTGTGAGAGGCGGGTTATCCCGGAACCTTGCCAGCGAAAGCAGCTACACTCCCCCGGGTCAATAGAAAAGGGGAGGTGTCCGATGCAGATCGGCATCATCAAGGAAACGGCAGCGGGGGAAACACGCGTCGCCGCCACACCTGAAACAGTCAAGAAAATTGCTGCAATTCCGGGCATCACCATCGTGCTGGAATCAGGCGCGGGTAACGCATCAAGCCTGCTCGACGACGCCTACGCGGCAGCCGGTGCGACGATCAAGGGCAGCGCTCATGAAGTGTTAGCCGAAAGCGACATTCTGCTCAAAGTTCGCGGGCCCAACGCCACTGAATTGACCGCAGTCAAGAATGGCGCAAACATCATTGGGCTCCTGAATCCGTTCAACGCGGAAGGTATCGCGGCGCTCAAAGCGCACGGCGTCAACGGCTTCTCGATGGACAAAGCGCCGCGCACGACGCGAGCGCAAAGCATGGACGTGTTGTCATCGCAGGCGAACATCGCGGGCTACAAGTCGGTGATCCTCGCGGCGAACCACTACCCTAAATTTTTCCCGATGCTGATGACGGCAGCGGGCACGGTAAAAGCCGCGCGCGTCGTGATCCTGGGCGTCGGTGTGGCGGGCTTGCAGGCGATTGCCACGGCCAAGCGCTTGGGCGCTGTCATTGAAGCATCGGACGTGCGCCCGTCGGTGAAAGAGCAGGTCGAATCGCTCGGTGCGAAGTTCATCGATGTGCCGTATGAGACGGACGAAGAGCGCGAAGCAGCCGTTGGCGTCGGCGGGTATGCAAAGCCGATGCCCGCAAGCTGGATGGACCGGCAGCGGGTCGAAGTGGCCAAGAAAGTAGCGCTGGCTGATGTGGTGATCACCACCGCCCTGATCCCCGGACGTCCGGCTCCTGTGCTGGTCACCGAAGAGATGGTTAAGGCGATGAAGCCGGGCTCGGTCATCATCGATCTGGCGGCAGAGCAGGGCGGCAATTGCCCGCTGACAGTGAAGGACGAAGTGGTTGTGAAGCACGGTGTCACGCTAGTCGGCCACACCAACCTCGCGGCGCTATTGCCACAGGACGCCAGCGCGCTTTACTCACGCAATCTGCTGGATTTTTTGAAGCTGCTGATTGATTTCAAAACGGGCACATTCAAGATTGACCTTGAGGACGACATCGTTGCGGCAACGCTGGTAACCGGAGACAAGAAATGAGCGGCGTAGACCATATTGTCATCAACCTGATCATCTTCGTGCTGGCCATTTACGTTGGCTATCACGTCGTCTGGAACGTGACGCCTGCGTTGCATACGCCGTTGATGGCGGTGACTAACGCCATCTCGGCGATCATCATCGTGGGCGCGATGCTGGCTGCGGCGCTGACTGAAACTACGCTCGGCAAAACGATGGGTTTGCTCGCCGTCGCACTGGCTGCCGTTAATGTATTCGGTGGCTTTTTAGTCACCAAGCGCATGCTTGAAATGTTCAAGAAAAAAGACAAGAAAGTTACGACGACGGAGGCTGCTAAATGAGCATGAACCTCGTCGTTCTTCTGTATCTGGTCGCGTCAATCTTCTTCATTCAAGCGCTGAAGGGCCTGTCGCATCCGACGACCTCGATCAAGGGTAATCGCTTCGGGATGGTCGGCATGGCCATTGCCGCCATCACGACGTGTGCACTGATCTACAACCTGGCGGGCAATTCAGCCGGTGGTCTCGTCTATGTGCTTGCCGGCCTTGTGATCGGTGGTGGCATTGGTGCCGTCATGGCCAAGCGCGTCGAAATGACCAAGATGCCGGAGCTGGTGGCGTTCATGCACAGCATGATCGGTCTGGCCGCGGTGTTCATTGCCGTCGCTGCGGTTGCCGAGCCGTATGCGTTTGGCATCACACAAAAAGGCGCTTTGATCCCCGGTGGCAATCGCATTGAGCTCGCGCTTGGCGCGTTCATCGGGGCGATTACTTTTACAGGATCCGTGATCGCGTTCGGCAAGCTTTCGGGCAAGTACAAATTCCGCCTGTTTCAGGGCGCACCGGTCACGTTCAAAGGACAACATCCGCTGAATGCCGTGCTCGGGCTGGCGACGCTGTTTTTCATCTATAGTTTTTGGAGCAGCGAGTCATTCAATGCATTCATAATCATCATTGCGCTCGGCTTTTTGCTCGGTGTTTTGATCATCATCCCGATTGGTGGCGCTGACATGCCAGTCGTGGTGTCGATGTTGAACAGCTATTCCGGTTGGGCCGCGGCCGGCATTGGTTTCTCACTTAATAACCCGATGCTGATCATCGCGGGCTCGCTCGTGGGCTCGTCCGGTGCGATCCTTTCGTACATCATGTGTAAAGCGATGAACCGCTCGTTCATCAGCGTGATCCTGGGCGGATTCGGCGGCGACGCAGGAACGGTCACCGGTTCGAAAGAGGCGCGCCCGGTCAAGAGTGGCAGCGCAGAGGACGCGGCGTTCATGTTGTCGAACGCTGACAGTGTGGTGATCGTTCCCGGCTATGGCCTCGCCGTGGCGCGCGCACAGCACGCGACCAAAGAGCTCGCACAAAAACTCATCGCCAAAGGTGTGAATGTGAAGTACGCGATTCACCCGGTCGCGGGGCGCATGCCGGGGCACATGAACGTGCTGCTCGCTGAGGCGGAAGTGCCGTACGATCAGGTACACGAAATGGAGGACATCAACTCCGACTTCGCGCAGACCGACGTCGTGCTGGTGCTAGGAGCCAACGACGTGGTGAACCCGCTCGCGCTACAAAAAGGCAGCCCGATTTACGGCATGCCGATTCTGGAGGCGTACAAAGCGCGCACCGTGATCGTCAACAAACGCTCCATGGCTGCGGGCTACGCGGGCCTCGACAACGAACTCTTCTACATGGACAAAACCATGATGGTGTTCGGTGACGCCAAAGGCGTGGTAGAGGCAATGCTGAAGGCCGTGGAGTAGGCTTGACCACGCTGTAGGAGCGGCGTCGGCGCGACCGAAACCTGACACTCCAGGTCGGTCGCGGCCTTCCTGTTCGTAAATTCACAAACGCTTTCCGCCGTTTAGTTTCATTTGCCGCTCCGCCACAATCTTCTAGCCCTCGCAATCGCCACGATCTGGGGCTTGACGTTCGTCTCCATCAAGATTGCCTTGCAAACGATGCCGCCGTTTGCACTGTCGGGCTGGCGATTCTTTTTGGCGGCGATCCCGCTTGTATTTTTCGTGGGTAAACCGCAGGCGGCATGGCCCTGGTTGATTGCTTACGCGCTTTTTATTGCGCTGGGGCAGTTCGCCGTGCTCTTCATCGCGCTTAAGCTCGGAATGCCGGCGGGGCTCATGTCGCTTGTGGTTCAGACGCAGGTGTTTTTCACGATTGGGCTAGCGGTGATTTGCTATCGCGAGCGCGTCCAAACAGTGCAAATTGCGGGTGCGCTGATCGCGTTTGTCGGGCTCGTTGTGATCGGTTTTGCCAAGCTCAAGGCCGGTGCGGGCGTCGCGTTCTTGCTGGTCATTTTTGGCGCGTTTTGCTGGGGCGCGGGCAACACCATCGCCAAGCATGTGGCGCGAAAATCGCCGACCGGCAAAGTTGATGCGATGAATTTCATCGCATGGTCAAGCGTGGCTGCAGTACCGCCGATGGCGGTGATTTCGCTCGTGTTTGAACCGTCGGGCGCGCTATTGATTCCAGTATTGCAGCCGAGCTGGATGCTGCTGTTTCACCTCTGCGTTCTGGCGTACGCAGCTCAGGTGTTCGGCTACGGACTGTGGTCCAACTTGTTGACGCGTTACCCGGCGTCGGCCGTGTCACCATTTGCGCTGTGGGTGCCGGTTGCGGGTATGTCGGCGACGGCATGGATATTTGGCGAGTCTCTCTCAGCGGTTCAAATCGCCGGAGCAGTCGTCGTCCTGTTAGGGCTGGCGGTTGCCGTGCTGGGTCCCATTTTCAGGCGCAACAACGGCTGAATTTCATCGACTTTTGCGAATTTGGGGCTTGAGCTCCAATGCAGCCGTGCTCACGTCGAAAAGCTGATGCCGCAGGCAGGTGCACCCTTTGCATGCACGGCATCACCGGTTTCGACCTGAATGGTGGCGTGATCGATGTCGTATGTGTCGTGCAGCTCTTCGCACACTTTTGCCAACCACGCATCACCGGGATGACCGGCAGGGCAGACGACATGGGCTGTCAGCGCGACCGCCTCGGTCGATAGCGCCCAGATGTGCAAATCGTGCAGATCTTTTACCTGTGAGTCGGACGCAAGATAGCGCGCTACCCCTTCAGCATCGATGTGAGCTGGAACAGCATCAAGCGACAGCCGCAGCGAATCAACCAGCAGCCGCCAGGAGCCGACGGCGATCACCGCTGCGATGACGAGGCTCGTGAGCGGGTCGAGCCAGAGCCAACCCGTCCAAGCCATTACCAGCGCACTGACGACGACGCCGAGAGACACGGCTGCATCGGCCATCATGTGCAGGTACGCGCCGCGAACGTTGATGTCGGTTTTGCTGCCGCGCATGAAGAGCCACGCGGTAAAGCCGTTGATCAGAATGCCGATGGTCGCGACCCAGACGACGGGCCCGGTCATGATCGGCTGCGGGTTTGAGAAGCGCGTCATCGATTCCCACACGATGACGCCAAGTGCGGCGAGCAGGAACATCGCGTTAGCGAGCGCTGCGAGGATCGAGCTGCGTCCCAAACCGTAAGAGTGCCGCGAGGAGGGCTCACGCCGGGATAGCCACACTGCTGCCCATGCCAGTAGGAGTCCAAGCACGTCAGAAAAGTTGTGGCCGGCATCTGCAATCAACGAGAGTGAATTCAGCCACAAGCCCGCCGCAGCTTCGATTGCCGCATAAGTAATGTTGAGCGTGATGCCAATGGCGAACACGCGGTCATAGTTCATCGGGCCGTGCGAATGTCCTCCCGCGCCATGCGCGTGGCCACCGTGGGCTCCTGCG
>JAYWAQ010000204.1:0-5992 GCA_043782305.1 Burkholderiales bacterium | reverse complement strand
AGGCGCTGTCGACCACGCTGAATTGACAGTAACAGCTTTTCCGTACAAGCCCTAATTTCTTGAGGGCTAACGGCTCAATTCACTTAAAGTCGATATTTAGCATTTATTGCAGCTAGCCCGCTGATGCGAAGGGTTAGCGCGAAAAGCTGTATCACCGTGTCGCAGCGCCAGTGTTCCATTGCAAAATGCGGTGATGGCCGCCTCCTCCCCCACCCTACTCGTTCAGCGCGCCGCCGCCGGTGATTCCGATGCGATGCGCGCGCTTTTTTCGACGCTTTATCCCGATATCAAGCGCCTCGCGCGCAGCCGCCTGGCGCAGGCCGGTGGCGTCACCGGATTGAACGCGACGGCGCTGGTGCATGAGGGCTTCATGCGCATGGCCGAGCGCGAGGGCCTGCAAGGGCAAACGCGGCTGCAGTTCTTCGCCTACATCGGCAAAGTGTTGCGCTCGGTGGTGATTGACTACGTGCGCGAGCGCGACGCCGAGAAGCGTGGCGGTGGCATGACGCTGATGACGATGTCGGCGGCGGACGCGACGCCTGCGCCGTGGATGGATGTCACCGATATGGTGGCGCTTGATGAGGCGCTGGATCAGCTCCAAAAGCTCGATTTGCGGCTGTATCAGGTGATTGAACTGCATGTGTTTTCCGGGATGTCGCTGCAGGAGGTGGCCGACGAATTGGGCATCACGCTGCGCACGGTCAATCGCGATTTGCTGAAGGCGCGGGCGCTACTGTCGCGAACGCTGGGGGTGCCCACGCCCGACCCTGCGAATTGACGAAAAATTATGTCCGTTCCGTGTTCGCACGTCGCATGGGACGTGGGGCTTGCCGATCATGTCTGAATTGAAATGAGCGAACCGCTAAATTTAAAGACGATGCCGCAGGACACCTGGCAACGGGTGTCGGACTTGTTTGACGAAGTCATCGAGCTTGCCGAGGGTGATCGCATCGCCTTCATTCGCCGACTCTGGGGCACCGAACCACAAGTTGCGAGCGAACTAGCAGCGCTTCTGGTCGCAGCGGCCAAAGTCGATAAAGCGCCGACGCTCGCGCAGGCTCCGTTTGATTCCATGCTGAGCAGCGCATTGGCCAAGCAAAACGCTGCCAACGCAGCCTATCGGCCCGGTCAAAAATTCGGCGCGTGGACGCTCGAAGAATGTATTGGTCAGGGTGGCATGGGTGAGGTCTGGCGGGCCAAACGCAGCGATGGACTGTACAAGGCCTCCGCAGCGTTGAAGCTCTTGCGTAGCGATCAATCGAGCGAAAAATTAAGCGCCCGCTTTCGTCGTGAGCGCGTCGTGCTGGCGCGGCTCAACCACCCGAATATTGCTCGGTTGCTGGATGCGGGTGTCGAGCAACATCAAGCCTTCATCGTGCTTGAGCTGGTCAACGGCATGCCGATGCTCGACTACGTGACACAGCACACCAAAACCCTCGCGGATCGTCTACGTCTGATTCGCGATATCGCGCTCGCCGTGGAGCATGCGCACAGCCAGCTGGTGCTGCATCGCGATCTCAAACCATCGAACGTTCTGGTCACCGCCGATGGACAGATCAAGCTTCTGGATTTCGGCATTGCCGGCGTGCTCGATAACAGCGCCGACGAGCCGATGACCAAGCTCACGCAGCTCACCGGACGCGGTCTCACGCTCGAATACGCCTCACCCGAGCAAATCACTGGCGAGGCAACGGTCGCCGCGAGTGATGTCTATTCGCTCGGTGTGCTGCTGTTTCATCTGTGCACCGGCAACCGACCGTTCGCCGCCAGCAGCACGCGCGCCGCGCTCGAATACGCGATGGTCAATACCGATCCGCCGCGCGCCTCCGCCAGCATCGCGACGAAAAACGCTGACCCAACGAACCCGGCACTCGCTGATCAAATTAATCCGCCGGTTGACGCATATCGGCTGCGCGGCGATCTCGACGCCATCATCAGCCGCGCCGTGCGTTTGACGCCTGCCGAGCGCTACCCCACCGCCGCAGCATTGGCTGCCGACCTTGACGCGTGGATGACACAGCGCCCGACCTCGATTCACGCCGGTGACCGCGCGCACGCCACGCGGCTCTGGTTCAAGCGACACTGGCAAATTGTCAGCGTAATCGCGGCGTCGGTTGTACTTGTTGTCGCTGCGCTCGGTGTCAGTTTGTGGCAACGGAGCATCGCCCTCGACAACACTGAGGCGACAGCACGGCATCTCGACGGCGTGATGGCACAACTGCCCGCGCTGGCCGCGATCGATGCCGAAGCAACAGTCGAAGCCAAACAGCAATACTCAGCGCTCCTACTGCGCTTGAATCGGCCTACAGACGCGCTAACCGTGCTCGATGACCTCTCACCCACGGTCATCGCAAAATACGGCAAGACAAGCCCGATTTACGCCAAGCTTTTGCTTGGACGAAGCGCTGCGCTTGACGCTCTGGGCCGCAACGACGAGGCACGCGCGGCGCAGCGCGAGGCGGCGCTAATCATTCAAAGTCGGTAACGGGTTGATTTCCAGGGCTGGAGCAGCAGTTATCTTTCTGATGCAGCGATTTAGCAGGGTTTGGCGCAATACTGTTTAAAAAAGTTGAACGACGTTTCACTCGCCTAGCGCGTGACAGCTTTTATCGCGCCGCGATCGCTACACTTCAGTGCATGTTCGCCAATCACACACTCCAACGCATCACAGCCAACGGCATCACGATCAACGCGCGCGTTGCCGATGACCGCAGCAAACCACCGCTTCTGTTGCTGCACGGCCACCCGCAAACACATCTGATCTGGCACAAGGTTGAGCCCGAGCTGAGCAAGCATTTCAGCATCGTCGCCGCCGATCTGCGCGGCTACGGTGATAGCGACAAGCCGCCATCGGATGCCAGCGTGAATCACGCGCCGTACAGCAAGCGCGAGATGGCGAAAGACATGGTTGATCTCATGAAGAGCCGTGGGTTCGAAGGCTTTAAAGTGCTTGCGCATGATCGCGGCGCGCGAGTGACGCATCGGATGCTGGTGGACCATTCGGACTCCGTGCAGCGCGCGACGCTACTGGACATCGCGCCGACACTCGCGATGTATGAGCAGACTGACATGGAATTTGCCCGCGCCTACTTTCACTGGTTTTTTCTGATTCAGCGAGAACCTGTTCCCGAGAAAATGATCGGAGCCGATCCAGAATTCTTCATCGAGCGCATGATGGGCAGTCGTTTCGCGGGCCTCGCGCCGTTCGCGCCAGAAGTGCTCGAAGAGTATCGTCGCTGCATACGCCTGCCGGGCATCGTGCATGCCATTTGCGAAGACTATCGGGCAAGCGCCACCATCGATCTCGACCATGACCGCGCCGATCGTGAGGCCGGGCATAAAGTGACGCAGCCATTGCAGGTGCTATGGGGCGCGAATGGCGTGATTGAGAAATGCTTCAAGCCTTTGGTCGAATGGCAACGTGTCGCCACGAACGTACGCGGTAGTTCAGTGCCGTGTGGACACTACATTCCCGAAGAAGCCCCTGAAGCGTTGATTGCCGCGGCGCTGCCATTTTTACTCGGCTCGTAGCTGAATTTTATTTGGCGGCAGGTTCATCCCAATCGCCTGCTCACAATAAATGGCGGTAGAACCGCTCCCACCAAAACACTAACTCGTTTTCCTGGCACGAAGAAAGTACACATGTCTGACGTCACAGAAATCCCCGAAGCAACCACCCCATTTGAACGCCGCGTCGCGGTCAGCATCGCGATACTGGCCGCAGTCCTCGCGTTCGTTTCCATGCGCGGCGACAACGCTAAAACTGATTCAGGTCTGAAGACTACTGAAGCCGCGAATCAGTGGGCGCTGTTTCAGGCCAAAGCGATTCGTGAGCACACGTTGAACGTCGAGATCAACATTCTGACTGCGATGAATCCGTCGGCGCTCAATGTTGAGATAGCCGATAAAACAAAGGCGACGGCCAAAGAAGAAATCGCGCGCTACAAGACCGAGCGTGACGCTATCAAAACGGTGGCCGAAGGACTTGCCAGAGAGGCAACCACTGCTTCCGCCATCAACGACCGCTGTGACCTCGGGGCGCTCTTCATGCAGATCGCCATCGTGATTTTGTCGGCCGCCATTTTGTCGCGCCAGAATTTGATGTTCTACGTCGGGATCGCGATGGGGTTGGGTGGCGCGCTGACGGGTCTATCTTCACTCTTGATCTCTTAGGTTTGGAATAAACATGACACACAGAATCGCAGTCATCGCCGGTGACGGCATCGGCAAAGAGACCATGCCCGAAGGCATTCGCGTGATGCAGGCAGCCGCCAAGAAATTCAACATTCCCTTGCAATTCGATCACTTCGATTTTGCGTCGTGGGATTACTACGAAAAGCACGGGCAGATGATGCCCGACGACTGGAAGACGCAGATCGGTAGCCATGACGCGATCTATTTCGGCGCGGTTGGCTGGCCGGAAAAAATCCCCGATCATGTGTCGCTCTGGGGCTCGCTGATTCTGTTCCGCCGCGAGTTTGACCAGTACGTGAACCTCCGTCCGGCGCGGTTGATGCCCGGCGTGATCGCGCCTGTCGTGAAGAAAGATGGCTCACCGTACAAAGCAGGCGAGATTGATTTCTACATTGTGCGCGAGAACACCGAAGGGGAATATTCGAGCGTGGGTGGTCGCATGTTCCCCGGCACCGATCGCGAGTTCGTGTTGCAGGAGAGCGTGTTCACGCGAACCGGCGTTGATCGCATTCTCAAGTTTGCGTTCGATCTGGCGCAAAGCCGTCCGAAAAAGCATCTGACCAGTGCCACCAAGTCAAATGGCATCTCGATTTCAATGCCGTACTGGGACGAGCGCGTAGCCGAGATGACCAAAAATTATCCTGAACTCACGCAGGACAAGTTTCACATCGATATTTTGTCGGCGCATTTCGTGCAGCGCCCCGCTTTTTTTGACGTAGTAGTCGCCAGCAATTTGTTCGGCGACATCCTGAGTGATTTGGGTCCTGCATGCACTGGCACGATTGGCATCGCGCCGTCGGCCAATATCAACCCCGAGCGCAAATTCCCGAGCTTGTTCGAGCCCGTACACGGCAGCGCACCCGACATCGCGGGCAAAGGTATCGCGAACCCCATCGGCCAGATCTGGTGCGGCGCAATGATGCTGGAATGGTTGGGCCACAAAGCTGCGCATGACGCAGTGCTCGCGGCGTGTGAAGCGAGCACCGCGAGCAGCGTGAAAACGGGCGATCTAGGCGGTACAGCCACGACCGCCGACGTTGGCAAGTTCATCGCACAGCAGCTCTCTTAGCGAAGCGTTAAACAACTATCGCTGACGACCAGTCACCCAAAAACGTTTCGAAAGCTCGCGGCAAGTCAACGCCAACAGGCGCGTTTGCGGGTTCGATGTTCTGGTTTCGGGCCTTGCGCTTGACCCAGAGAGGTTATCGCTAACAGCTGACGCACCTGTAGCGTACGTGCTTTTCCGTCGGGGCGGTTGTTGAACAACGCAGACATCGACTCGAACAGGTTAGTATTCCAGCCGACTCCACGTTTCCCGCGAGCGGCGAAACTTCAACAATGTCGTCCCATCAGGGACGACATGCCTTCTTCCAATCCAACCACCGGGCGACCGTTCTCCCGCCGCCACTCAGTCGCCATTACGGTGGCTTCAGCGTCTGGATATAAGCCTCAATCTCAGAGAAAGATCGCGTGGCACCAAGTCCCAGCGCGCCCTGAGTAATCGCCGTTCCAGTCTGGCCCGCCAATTTGCGCAGGATCATCAGGCCGTCAGTCATGGCGTCAACCTTGCCGTTACCGTCGACATCAAGGTAGGGCAGGATGTCCTGCAGATAAGCGCTCATTGCCGGGTCAGCAAACCGTCCTGCACCTGCGCCCGTAGCGTTGTTCGTGAGCGATGTACCCGACAGCCCGAGCAGGTAACGCAAGATGAGCAATGCATCGTTCTCGCGCGTGTAGGAACCGTCGGCATCGATGTCGAGGATGCGAATCCCAATAGTTGACAGTGCAAACGTCGCGC
>JAYWAQ010000203.1:0-5993 GCA_043782305.1 Burkholderiales bacterium | reverse complement strand
GCAGATCGCGCCGTACGAATCGTTTGCGGCGTAGAGCAACTGACTGTCGCTCAGCAGCGCGTTCGCCCAGTTGGAGGTGCTGACGCGCTTGGATTTCTGAAAGCGTTGCTGCAATACCATCGCGACGGCGCCACGCACGCCAACTTCGTTTCGGTAGCCACGTTGTTTGAAATACGTGGTGAGATCGAGAATCGCGTTGGGCTGTGCGCCCAGCTTTCGTTGAATGTGGCCGCGATCTGATTTGAGCCCGAAGCCCACTTTGACCATCGTCTGCGATTGCAACAGTCCGGCTAAAGCATCACGTGATGCGTCGCCCGCTTCTCCGTGCCGTACCTGAAAAATATAGCCGCGATCCAGCGTTGCGAATTGCACCACATGCGGGCCACTCGCGGCTTCGCCTTTGGCAAACGTAGGCTTAGATTCGGTATCGAAACCGACGAAGCGCTGCGACAGAAGATACGCCGCCGCGCGCGCGATGTCTGCGGGCGTGGTCGGCACCTCGATATGCTCAAGCGTGAGCCCGATGAACGCCGGCAGCAGCTCAGTGTCCTCTTTGGACGGCGCAGTGGGGCGTGGCAAGCTCATGAACGCAGCATCAAATTGGCGTTATGCCCGATCACGCTGGGTCACGCACATCGCCCACGGGATTGCTGCCAAAGTCAGTACGGGCCAGATAGTTGAGGACGCGCTTTGCGGCTGCCTCGGGCGTGAGCAAATCGCCGTTTTCCTTAAATGACACAAACGTCGCGTGACTCGGAAAATCCGCAGGATCGGTGTCGCGCAGGTGTGTCTGCATGTCGGTGTCGATGATGCCCGGCGCGAGCGAGCAGAGCTTGGCGCCATTCGGGCGCGCCGCTTCTTCCAGTGCGACGCAGCGCGTGTAGTGATCCATGCCCGCTTTTGCGGCGCTGTAGATCGACTGCGAGGCCATCGCGCGGCGTCCGTTGCCGGATGAAATGTTGAGCACTTTGCGCTCGCCCGGCCAATCGCCGGTGGCGCTCAGAAACGCAGCCGTAAGCTGCATCGGTGCTTCCAGATTGACGCGCATCGCCTGCGCGATTTCGTCAAAATCGGCATGCGCGAGCGACGATATTTTCGGCAGCACGGCAGCGTTGTTGATCAGCGTGGCGCTGGCGAACTGGCTGCCGTCCTGCGCTTGTAGCCATTGCGCGAGCTTCGCGCTCACTGGCGCTCCGTCTGCCAGATCAAGCGGCCACTGTTCCAGAACCACATCGGCTGTTTGCGCAGCCAGAGCCGCGAGCACAGCGCTGACCTTGCGCGAAATACAGAGCAGTATGTGACCGGGTTGCACGAGCTGCTGCGCCATGCCGAGGCCCATGCCGCGCGAAGCGCCGGTAAGAATGGTGAGGTGTTTTTTCATGTCTGCATCTTAGCGTTTACCTCTCTCCACGCACTAGCATCGAATCACCAGAAACACAAAAGCGACAAAAAGAGTGCGCGCTCAAATCGTGCGCGCCAAAATCACGACTCAACGACCAAATAGAAAAAGGAGTAAGGCATGAAATACCTTTGCGCGCATCGTTGGGCGTTCAACGCGTGGGGCGGCGCTTTGCAGGAGCAGGAGGATGCTCTCGCGCCCGCCTCCGGACACGAGGTCACGCTGCGGATTACGCATTGCGGTATGTGCCACTCCGACATTCACATTCGCGAAGGCGGCTTCGACATGGGCGGCGGAAAGCTCTCGTCGTTCGAGCGGGCCGGCGTCAAACTGCCGGTGACGATGGGGCATGAAATCGTCGGCGAAGTCGTCGAGATTGGCCCGGATGTCAAAGATGTCTCGCTGGGTATGCATGTCGTGGCCTACCCGTGGCTCGGCTGCGGAACCTGCGCCGTATGTATGCGCGGTGACGAGCATTTGTGCGTAAAGGCGGCGCGCAATCTGGGCATTCAAGTGCCGGGCGGATATGCCGACGCGCTACGCATTTCGCATGAGCGATATCTGGTGCCGATTGGCACGCTCGAGCCTGCGCGTGCGGCGACGTTTGCCTGCGCTGGAATCACTGCGCTCGGCGCGATTCGCAAATTGCCCGCGCTGGGCGCAGACGATTACGTGGTGATCATTGGTTGCGGCGGCGTAGGCATGACGGGCGTTGCCTTGTTGTCGGCCACGTCAAAAGTGAAGATCGTCGCAATTGATCCCGATCCGGCGAAACGCGAAGCCGCGCTGGCGCACGGTGCGTCGCTCGCGTTCGATCCGGGAATGGCTGACGCTTTGAAAACGATCAGTAAAGCCTGCGCCGGGAATATCGCTTCCGCGATTGATTTCGTCGGCTCAGAATCGAGCTCGTCGCTCGCCGTCAATCTGGTGCGACGCACTGGGCTCGTGGTGATCGTCGGGCTGTTCGGCGGCGAATTCAAAATGCCGCTGCCGTTGTTCGCGCTGAAGTCGATCACGATCACCGGGTCGTACGTGGGCGGGCTGAATGATTTGCGGGAGCTTGTAGCTCTGGCGCAGCGTGAGACGCTGCCGCAGATTCCGCTCGATATGCGACCGATGTCGTCGGTGAATGAGGCGCTGGATGACTTGATCCACGGGCGCGTAGTGGGGCGTGTGGTGTTACAGCCCTAGGGCAGTTTTCGGTTACGCGCGCGCCTTCGCGGGCGCAACGTGATCACGCGTGAGCAGCGCCAGCGTATTGCCAGGTAAGAGGCGGATGCTGTTCTTCGACGCGTAGCTCGTCGCAGCACTGGAGAGCGGGTTCACGGCAACGTAGATGCCCTGATTAGCATCAAGCTTCGTGATCGCAGCGTTGAGTTCACGCAACGGTTCAACGCCGTGCGTCGCGGCCTTCCAGCGTTTGCAGTTCACCAGCGACGTGCGACCGGCTTTGCTGATGGACAAGTCTGCGCCTTCGAGGTTGACGCGCGTCACGGCGTAGCCATCCTCCCGGTAACCCGCCTCCAGCGCAGTCAAAAAGTCACGACTGGACAGCGCAGCGAGCGTCTGCAACGTCGCCTCAATTTGCTCTGGATTCGGCGCACGCATCTGCCGCCAGAACGCCATCGAACCGATCACCACGAAAGGAATACCCGACAGCGCGCCAACCGTCTTGAAGCGATCCGGTAGCAACATGAAGCCGGCCACGCCCACTGCGAGCGCCACCGCAAAACTCACCCACCACGGAGAGCGCAAAAGCACCGCGAAAAGGGATTTGTCAGACATCTTGAATTGCACGGCGCGCCTTAAGAAGTGAGTTACAGCTTTATCCGCATAGCCCTTTGTAATCAGGGGCTATATCAAGAATTTATAGAAAGTCGACTAGTGACGATTCCATCACCTAGCCTCAGTGAAATAAGGCTTTCGCGAAAAAGTCTTAGGCGTGGCGCACTATGGCAACTAACGCAAATTTCCCGTGTGTCCCAGCGAATAACGCCCCGGCTGCGGCCACACGGTCAGACCGTGAGGTTCGCGCCCAACTTTTATTTTTTCAACTGCGCCGCTCGTTGTGTCGATACGGTAAACCACATTGTCATAACGACCTGATAGCCACAAATAGGCGCCGTCCGCGCTCACGTTACCCATATCCGGGCTGCCGCCGCCGGGAATTGGCCAGGTTTTGGCGACCTTTCCGGTCGCAAAATCAATGACTGATACGCTGCCTTTTCCGTTCGGCTTGCCACGAATTTCGTTGCCACCGCGATTGGCGACATAGAGCATTTTGCCGTCGCGACTCGGATACAAACCATGCGCACCGACACCGGTGGGAACGAAGCCCGTTTGCTTGAACGTTTCGCCGTCCACCACATGCACGCCGTCGGCCATCATGTCGGCCACGTAGAGCGTCTTGCCGTCAGGCGATGAGCGCACGTCTTGCGGCATGCCGCGTGTGGTGCATATTTCGGCGCCTGCCGTTGTTGGATCAGGGATGAAGCGCGGTTTTTTCCCCGGCGTGGCGATGGTCGCAAGGACGTCAGGACGGTTGAAGTATTGCGACAGAGAAATTGTCCCGAGCACTTTGCGGTTAACCAGATCAATCTTCGTGATGCTGCCGTTGAACTCGCAGGTGAAAAACGCGAACTTGCCGTCGATGGAGAAATCCGCGTGGTTGATGCCGGCGCACTTTGGCGTGGCAATCGAATAAACAAGCTTCATCGTCTGCGCGTCGCGATAGTCGAGCCGCTTGTACGCTTCAGCGACAACGATGGCGTATTTGCCGTCAGGCGACCAGTACATGTTGTACGGATCGTCTACCGGCACGGAAACGCCCGGCTTGCCCGTCTTTGGGTCGATTGGCGTCAGGCTCCCGTCGGTGCGCCCTTCGGCGTTATTGGCGACCCACAACGTCTTTAAGTCCCACGACGGCACGACGTGCTGCGGATTGATGCCGACCTTGAATTTGTCGACCACCTTAAGCGTCGCCGGGTCGATGACCGACACGGTATTTTCACCGCGATTCGGCACGTAAACACGCGGCAGCGCGCCGTCGACTGCCTTGCTCATCACGCTGCTGCGTGTTTCGCTGTAAAGATTCGCGGCGTCAAGCACGGGTGGCATACCAGGAACGGTCGTTACACCGCTTGCGGCGGGCGCTTGGGCGACGCTTGGGTGCGCCAGCGTGAGAACTGCCGTAGCGACAGCCGTCAGAAGGGAGGATGAATAAGGTGTCATGCCCATATTTTCTTATAAATTCGCTCAGGGAGGGCGTCGCCCCCCCATCCTAAGGTCGCGCCGCCAGCGCTTTTCGGATTTCGCTGACGCTGGCTGCAACCATCGCGTCCACGCCCAACTGGCCCAGCGCTGCGGTGGCGGCGCGCGGGTCGCCCGACACGCCGTTGGCAGGGCCTCCGTGTTTGGCCTCGGCCGCGTCGTTGATCCGATTGACGCGCACTTGATCTGGATCAACCGCCAGCATCAGCGAAGTGTCGGCGGTTCCGGCGTGCAGGCCAATTTGCGTGTCGGTCAGCCCTTTCTCGCGCAGAATTTTTGTATACGGCGCGACGCTCGTGCGGTAGTAGTCGGCGATGAAATGGGCGCGCAACGGGGCACCGGTTCGTGTTGCCGATGTCCCTTTCCAGCGCTTGTTCAGGCCATCGGCCACGGCCGCTAGCTGGCTCTGATAGCTGCCATGATCGCCGATAAACACGATATCGGTGAAGCCATGCTGGGCAAAGCTGCGGGCCGCCGAATCGAGCAGTGCCTTGAATGTTTCATCAGAAATACTGATCGTGCCCGCGAATTTCATGTGCGCTGCGGGCGGCGAAATGCTGCCTTCCGGCACGTAGGCGAGCGTCGGCGCAACGAGCGTATTTTTCAGCTCGCTAGCGATGCGTCCCGCAAGCGCCCGCACGCGAACATTGTGCTTGCCGAGCGTCATGTGTGGACCGTTTTGCTCGGTGCCGCCGATGGGGATGATGATGGTCGTCGTCCCCGCTTTCACCGCGTCTCGCACTTCCGGCGAGGTCATTGATTCGAGATAAACCTGCGCTGCACCGGCCGTCGTGTTGGCCGCAAATGCGAAGGTCGCAGCGAAAAATAGAAGTATGGTCAAAAAACGTTGCATGGCAAAAGAGAATTGTGCGGTCGGCCGGGAGCGTGAGCGTATCCTGTTCCCATACCTGAATGACGCTAAAACCGTGCCCCTTCAGCGAATGCCTCGGTCGTTGTTTGATCGCTTAGCGTCGCTGGAACTTTCGGTCGGGTATCGGGTTGCATCGAGCGCGGGGTCTATTCCAGTGGCCCGGTTCGCCGCAACGATAGTTTCCGCAGCCTGGCGCAACGCAGCTGGCGTCAACGACTCAATCGTCACATGATGCGCCGTCGTCAAACTCGGGTAGTTTCGCTTGATCGCCATCGTATAGAGCGGATCGTAGTGATCCACAAGCAGTGACTCAACCAGGCCGTCAATGTTGCCCGCGGTGGCCAGTACCTGCCAGCGCTCGACCATTTCACCGCCGCGCAATGATTTGAGCGGAGCGAGCTTCTTCATAAGCAGCGCCGGATCAGCAACGAAATGCTCGTACTCGTCGCGCAA
>JAYWAQ010000202.1:0-5998 GCA_043782305.1 Burkholderiales bacterium | reverse complement strand
GCCAGGGTGTTGACGATGACCTCTGCGATGCCGCCGGGGACGTAGCCAGCGTCGGTGTCGCCGCCGTTCTTCATGAGCAGAATGCGGTCTGCGAGCAGGATCGCTTCGTCGACGTTGTGCGTGATCATGAAGACGGTTTGTTGCGTTTTTCGTACGATGGAAATCAGCTCTTCCTGGATAGTCCCGCGAGTGAGCGCATCGAGCGCGCCGAACGGCTCATCGAGCAACAGCATCTTTGGCTTGATCGCGAAGGCGCGCGCGATCCCGACGCGTTGCTTCATTCCTCCGGACAGTTCAGACGGCAGTTTGTCGATCGCCTGACTCAATCCCACCAACTCAACAACAGCGACAACGGCTTCCGAAACCTGGGCGCGAGTCCAATCAGGCCAGCGTGACTCGACAGCGAAAGCGATGTTCTTGCGCACCGTCAACCACGGCATTAATGCATGACTCTGGAACACCACGCCGCGCTCCAGACTCGGGCCAATCACCTCACGACCATCCATGAACACGTTGCCGCTTGTGGCCGTATCGAGCCCGGCCAACACATTCAGGATCGTCGTTTTTCCACAACCGGAGTGGCCGATGATGCACACGAATTCGCCCCGCTCCAGGCGAAAGCTCACGTCGCTGAATACCGGCCGCTGTACGTTAAACGACTTGCCGAGTTTCTCGACGCGCAGAAATCCGTCCATGAGCGCACTCATTCCACGTACGTCACGAGGCGCTGCAATCGCGCGAACATCATGTCGAGCAGCATGCCAATCACACCAATCACGAGGATCGCGAAGATCACGTTGGTGAGCGACAAATTGTTCCATTCATTCCACACGAAGTAACCAATCCCGGTGCCGCCCACCAGCATTTCCGCCGCGACAATCACCAGCCACGCGATGCTCATCGAGATGCGCATGCCAGTCAGAATGGTCGGCGCTGCCGCAGGCAGGATCACCTTGAGCGCTTTACGCAACGGTTTCACCTCAAGCGTGCTGGCAACGTTCAACCATTCACGTTTCACCGAGGACACGCCAAACGCGGTGTTGATCAGCATCGGCCATACAGAACAGATGAAGATCACGAAGATGCCACTGACCGATGAGTCCTTGATTGTGTACAGCGCCAACGGCATCCAGGCGAGTGGCGAGATGGGTTTGAGCACCTGAATGAACGGGTCGAATGCGCGTCGTAACAAGGGCGACATGCCAATCAGGAATCCGAGCGGAATCGCTACGATGCAGGCAATCAAAAAGCCCAACCCGACGCGGCCCAGCGAATACGCGAGCTGGATGGCGATGCCTTTGTCGTTCGGGCCGTTATCGTAGAACGGATTCGCGAGCTGCTTGACCACCGTCGCCCCCATCTGCGAGAGCGTTGGAAAGCCGGTAGTCTTCGCCGCCTCGCCCGCCACTGGCGCGCTCTTGCCCATGAGCTTGTCGTATTCGGCCTGCTCGCTCGAAACCGCACTCGCTGGCGCAGGTTGCGCAGCGGATGGCAGCGTCAACGCATGCCACACCGCGAGCACGAACACCAGAATCAGGGCCGAGACCAACCCCGCCCGGAATTCGAGCGACTTGAAAACCGCAGAACTCATTGCATCAAACCGCGAGCTTGTTGATCTTAAAGCTCTTGATGTATTCCTCGGGCTTCATAGGATCGAAGTCCTTGCCCATGACCTTGAAGCGTTTGTAGTTGCCGGCATCCGTCTGCCAGCCGGCCTCTGCCATGTACTTTTTGGCGTCGGTGATCATGAACACTTTTTCCGCGATCTGCTTGTAGTTCACATCGCCTTTGACGTAACCCCAACGCTTCATCTGCGTGAGGATCCACACCGCCATGCTGTGCCACGGCACGGGTTCGAAGTTTGCGCGATCCGGCACGTTTTTGACGCCGCCCAGACCGTCGGCGTATTTCCCTGTGAGCACTTGATTGATCACGGTTTCCGGTTGATTGAGGTAGGCAGCGGGTGCAATTGACTTCGCGATGAGCGCACGGTTTGAAGGCTCTTTTGCCATGTAAGCTGCGGCGATCAACGAGCGGTACAGCGCGGCAAAGGTATTGGGGTTTTGCTTGATGAATTCATCCGACACGCCGAACGCGCAGCACGGATGACCGTCCCAGATTTCCTTCGACAGGATATGGATAAAGCCCACTTCGTCGTACACCGCACGCTGGTTAAACGGATCAGGCCCGAGGAAGCCGTCGATGTTTCCAGCACGCAGATTGGCCACCATCTCCGGCGGCGGCGTGACGCGAATCTGCACGTCGGTATCAGGATTGATACCGTTCTCCGCGAGGTAATAGCGCAGCAAGAAATTGTGCATGCTGTACTCAAACGGCACGGCGAATTTGAAGCCCTTCCAGTCTTTCGGGTCGCGCTTGTCCTTGTGCTTCACATGCAGCGTGATCGCCTGACCGTTGGTGTTTTGAATGGTCGCGACATTCATGTTCACCTGATTGGAGCCCAGCCCCATGGTCATCGCAATTGGCATCGGCGCCAGAAAGTGCGAAGCGTCATGCTCCTTGTTGATCATCTTGTCGCGGATCAGCGCCCAACCTGCTGTCTTGTTCAACGTAACGTTCAGACCCTGCCGTTTGTAGAAACCGAGTGGGTCCGCCATGATGATCGGCGAGGCGCAGGTGATGGCAATGAAGCCGATCTTCAAATCCTTCTTCTCCAGCGGCGCAGCGGTTTGCGCCATTGCTTCCAGCGCGGAGAGCGGGAAGAGTGACGCGATCGCCGAACGGGCCGTACCCGCGCCCACTGCCTTCAAAAATCCGCGACGGACGCTGTCGACCGGGAAAAGTGCCTTCATGACCGAGGCTTCGATCACGTTTTGCGACATGTCCTCTTCGCTATACAGCGAGGCCAGCGAGTGCTGGTCGGGAGAATGATCTTCACCGCAGCTACAGCGCACCATCAGAGGCTTGTCAGCGTTGTACGGATCGTAAAGCGCGTCGGGATGCGTTGGCCTGGACATGTGGTTTACCTCGCGGATTGATTCACCGTCACTATGCAAACGCCGCGCCTGTCGTCACGCCCGCGCGAATTTCGACCAAAAATTGTGTAGTAGGTGTAGGGGCAGCCCTACAAACCTTTAACCTTTCGACTGATTTCGCGCATAAAGCGCAAGCTCGACGTCGTTTTTCGTTCCCGTCTTTTCGAGAATTCGGGAACGGTAGGTGCTCACCGTATTAGGTGCAAGCTTTAGTTGCGCACCAATTTCGCTCACGGTATGCCCCAAAGTGAGGAGACGGAAGACCTGGTGTTCACGGTGCGACAGCGCCTCTGTGCCGGTTCGGGTTCCGAGCGCCGCCGCTAGGGCCTCAGCCGTACTCGGAGTGACATAAACGCCACCTGTCGCAACCTTGCGCACCGCGGCGAGCATGTCGTCGGGATCAGCGCTTTTGTTCAGGTACCCCGCCGCGCCGAGCTTGATGCAGCGCACGGCATACTGCCGCTCAGGGTAGGTAGAAAGCATGAGTACCGGCAGCGCGGGCTCGGACTGTTTGATCCTTTGCAGCACTTCGAGACCATCGAGCCCGGGCAATGCAATATCCAGGAGCACCACACTCAGCTCAGAACGCTTTGCGGCTACCAGCGTCAGCGCCTCCTGCCCGTCGCTTGCTTCGGCGACAACGACAATTTCTGGCGCGTCGGCCAGTACCTGCTTGATGCCCTGACGCACGATGCGATGATCGTCGCAGATTAATACGCCCGTCATGATGACCGTCCGCTGGAGACGTTTTGCAGCGGAAGTTGCAGCCGAAACGTGGCGCCCTGCCCTGGTTCGCTGATGATTGCGATGTCGCCACCAAAATGCCGTGCCCTTTCGCGCATGCCCATCACGCCGTACGAGGTTCGCGAATCAAATGCTTCGCGGGAGGCACCGATCCCGTTGTCGCGCACCGAAACGTTCAGCGCTTCGGCGTCGGCGTCAATGCTTACTGCGATAACGCTGGCCTGGGCGTGTCGACCGACGTTCGACAGCATCTCCTGAAAAATCCGGAACACCGCAATTGCCATCGGCTCAGGCAGTTCCGGCGCGTTATCAACGTCCATCGTCCAGTCACATTGCATCTCGGCGCCCGTGGCGAACTCCTGCGCCTGCCACTCAAGTGCAGCCCACAGCCCCTGATGGTCAAGGATGCTGGGGCGCAGATCCGTGATGATGCGGCCCACATTGCCCACGGCGCCTTCAATCAGGCGGCTCATGTTGCGACACTTGCTCTGCATGGTCTCGCGCATCGTCTGCGCGGCCTCCACATCACGTTGTTGTTGCTCGGACAAACGCTTGTCCAGCCAGTTGACATCCATCTTGAGCGCAACGAGCAGGCTGCCCAGCTCGTCATGCACCTCGCGGGCGATGCGGGTACGCTCATCCTCGCGCACCGCGTGGGTGTGCGCCGCGAGTTCGCGCAGTTCAGTGAGCGCCTTTTGCAGCTCCTGCGTACGCTCGGCAACACGGGCCTCGAGCTGTTGCTTGGCTTCATTCAACGCATCGGCAGCGAGCTTGCGCTGGGTAATGTCTACGAACGTGACGACCGCACCGCGCACCGTGGCGCCATCCATGATTGGATAGCTTGAATATTCAACGGCGAATGCGCTGCGATCTCGTCGCCAGAAGACCTCCGTGTCAATCCGGCAAGAAAGTCCGCGACGAAATGCATTAAAGATCGGGCAATCAGTGTCGGAATAATGCGAGCCGTCCGCGTGTGAATGGTGCGTCAGCCAGTGCATGTTCTGGCCCAGAACTTCGGCCGAATCGAAGCCCAGCATCTGCGCGCCGGCGCGATTTATGAAC
Organism: Burkholderiales bacterium; assembly: GCA_043782305.1. Taxonomy (GTDB): domain Bacteria; phylum Pseudomonadota; class Gammaproteobacteria; order Burkholderiales; family Casimicrobiaceae; genus Casimicrobium. The sequence continues at coordinate 1,196 of JAYWAQ010000202.1, read as the reverse complement.
ACGCAGAGCCCGTCAAGGTCAATGCCAAAAATGCCTTCGCCCGTGGACTCCAGCAGCAGCCCCAGCTGATCGGGCCAGGCGAGCGCATGCGGGCTGGCCTGGGATGAGGTCGACGTCGGAATTTCGGCGGCTTGCGGGTGCATTTCAGCGACTTTAGCAAACGTCGCCTCATTCTGTGAAAATTGCTGCATGCTCCTCGACTTTTTCTACCACCTGCGCCATCGCGGCCTTAAACCCAGCACGCGTGAATTCCTGACGTTGCTTGAGGCGCTGAAAGCGGATGTCATCTCGCCCTCCATCGACGATTTCTACTTTTTGTCGAAAGCCACGCTGGTCAAGGATGAAGGCAAGTTTGACCGCTTTGATTTTGCGTTCGCGGAATACTTCAAGGGCGTGGCCGAACTGGTCGATTTAAAGACGGCGATTCCCGAGGAGTGGCTCAAGAAAATCCTTGAGAAAACGCTCACACCTGAAGAGCGCGAAAAGCTCAAGGCGATGGACTGGAACGAGCTCATGGAGACGCTCAAGAAGCGGCTCGAAGAGCAGAAAGAGCGGCATCAGGGCGGCAACAAATGGATCGGTACCGGCGGCACCTCGCCGTTCGGCGCGTACGGCGAGAACCCGGCGGGCATCCGCATCGGGCAGGATAAGAGCCGTAATCGCAGTGCCGTGAAAGTGTGGGACGAGCGGCAGTTCCGCGACTATGACGACAACGTTAATTTCAATACGAGGAACATCAAGGTCGCGCTGCGTCGCCTGCGTCGGTTCGCGCGTGAAGGTGCAGTGGACGAACTGGATTTGCCGCACACGCTGGAGGAAACCGGCAAGAACGCGGGCATGCTGTCGATCCAGATGCGGCCCGAGCGGCGCAACGCGGTGAAGGTGCTGCTGCTGCTCGACATCGGCGGGTCGATGGATGACCACGTTGAGCAGGTCGAGGCGCTGTTCTCGGCGGCCAAAACCGAGTTTAAGCGGCTGGAGCATTTTTACTTTCACAACTGCCTGTACGACTTTGTGTGGAAGACCAACCGCCGCCGCACCACCGAGCGCACGCTGACGATGGATCTGCTGCACAAATACGGGCCCGACTATCGCGTGATCTTCGTCGGCGACGCCGCGATGAGCCCGTACGAAATCGAGATGGAAGGTGGCAGCGTCGAATACACCAACTCTGAGACCGGCAAGGTGTGGCTACA
>JAYWAQ010000201.1:0-2141 GCA_043782305.1 Burkholderiales bacterium | reverse complement strand
CCATCGCGTTTCAGCGGCTAAAGATTAGAACATCGCGGATTGGCCCCGTGAACTGGTGCTCAGTCAGCGGACATGCCACCGGTCACGGCATCGTGATTCTAGGCAAGCTGCAAGGTTGGTGCACGGACGTGAGCGCGAAGCCGCCCAAGTCAAAAGCGCGTCCCGATGGTTCTTGGGGGGTGATGAATACAAATCCCGCAACATGGCCCATTGATGCGGTGATTTGCGATCCATGGGCTAACAAGGCATATGCAGCACCAGAATGGGATCGAAATGAACCAGAGCGCTACGTTGAAATCTGCGCCACGGCTTAAGTGATGGTTTCGCCGCAAACGATCAGGGTTACTCCTCCTGCCCGCCACCAATAAATCGCGGCATCGGCTCACCGTGCTCGATATGACGCTGCCACGCGCGGCGGGCGGTGGCGGCGCGGGTGTAGGCCCGCTCGATGGCGAGGACATCATCGGGCGCGGAATCAGCCAACCACGTATCAAACGCGTCTAGCCGTTCGCGGTATTGCCGCAACTGTTCGCGCAGCGCCACGCGATTGGCCGCGCTGATGTCACGCCACATTTCGGGCGATCCGGCGGCGATACGCGTGAAGTCGCGAAACCCGCTGGCGGCGTAGTTGAAATACTGATCGGCACGCGGCATGGCGGCCAACATGTCCACCAGCGCGAACGCGAGCAAATGCGGCAGGTGGCTGACGGCGGCAAAAATGTCGTCGTGCTCGGCGGCGCACATTTGATGGACTTCAGCACCGGTGGTTCGCCACATGGCGGCGACGCTTTCGACTGCTTTGCTGTCGCTTTCGGCTTCCGCACAGATGACGATTTTGCGTTGCTCGTAAAGCGTCGGGAACGCGGCGGATGCGCCGGTCTTTTCGGTGCCTGCGATCGGGTGTGCGGCAACAAATTGATTGAACTTCGAACCCAGCGCGATTCGCGCAGCACGAATCACGTCCTGCTTCGTGCTGCCACCGTCGGTGATGATACTGGTCGCGCCTAAATGGGGTGCGAGTTCAGCAAAAACGCGTGGCATTTGCGCGACGGGCGTGGCGACAAAAATGATGTCTGCTTTTGCGGCTTCCTCAATCGAAGCAACCACGTCGATAACACCTAGTCGCAGTGCTTCGTGAAGATTTGCTTGCGAGCGGCCAACACCGATCACACGACCGACCGCGTTGTGCTTTTTGAGCGCGAGTGACAATGATCCGCCGATCAGGCCGACGCCAATAATCGCTAGCGTTGCGATACGCTCAGTCATGACAACCGCCTGCCACTAAAGCACGGCAGCGGGATAGCTGCCGACGACTTTGAAGTAACTCGACTGCGCCTTCACGTCCTCAAGCGCTGCCGCGACTTTGGTGTCACTGACATGCCCCTCGACATCGAGGAAAAAGTAATATTCCCAGAGCCGATCCGGCGATGGGCGCGACTCAAAATGCGTCATCGACACGCCGTGACGCTTCAGCGGTTCGATCAGGTCAAACACGGCACCGGGACGATTTGGCGCAGCGAGAATCAGGCTCGTTTTGTCCTTGCCCGACGCCGAGACATCCTGACGGCTTAGCACCCAAAAACGCGTGGTGTTGTTCGGCGAGTCCTCGATATTTCGATACAGAATCGGCACGCTGTAACGCGTCGCCGCCATCTCACCGGCAATCGCGGCGCTGCCCGCTGTGATCGAGGCCAGACGCGCCGCCTCCGCATTGCTCGCGACCGGGATACGCTCAGCCAGCGGCAGGTGTCGCGCCAGCCAATTGGCGGTTTGCGCAAGCGACTGTGAATGTGAATAGACCTTCTGCACCGCTGCAACGTCGGTCTCCATGCTCATCAGATTTTGCTGCACGCGGAAATCGATTTCGGCACAGACTTTAAGCGGACTGGAGATCGACAAATCGAGCGTGCGACCGACGAATCCTTCGGTCGAATTCACCACGGGAACCACGGCGTAATCAGCAGTCGTCGCCTCGACCATGCGAAACGCTTCATCAATCGTCGGACACGGCTCAAATGTCGGCGCGGAGCCAAAATGCTTCACCGAGGCCGCGTGACTAAACGTACCTTCCGGGCCCAAAAAAGCAATGACCAGCGGCTGTTCCAGGGCCATGCAATTGCTGATGACTTCACGAAAAATTC
>JAYWAQ010000200.1:0-2143 GCA_043782305.1 Burkholderiales bacterium | reverse complement strand
CCCTCAAAGAACAAGCGCAAATCGCCGATGCCGTAACGCAGCATCGTGAGTCGTTCGAGCCCTGAGCCGAACGCGAAACCGATGTACTTTTCGGGATCGAGGCCGAAGTTGCTGACCACCGACGGATGGACCTGCCCCGAGCCGGAAATTTCCAGCCATTTGCCCTTGAGCGGACCGCTTTCGAACTTCATGTCGATTTCGGCGGATGGTTCGGTGAATGGGAAATAGCTCGGACGAAAGCGCACTTGCAACTCGTCGGTTTCAAAGAAGCGACGCAGGAAGTCGGTGTAGACGCCCTTCAAGTCCGCGAATGAAATGTCCTCGGCGATCCACAAACCTTCGACTTGATGAAACATCGGCGAATGGGTGGCGTCCGAATCGACACGGTAGGTGCGGCCAGGCGCGATGACTTTGATCGGTTTTCCGTGCGCCATTACGTCCGCAGCGTGCATGCGCGCGTAGCGCACCTGCATGGGCGACGTATGCGTACGCAGCAGCAGCGGCAAGCCGTCCGTGCCGTTCATGTCGACGTAGAACGTGTCCTGCATCGAGCGCGCTGGATGGTTGGGCGGGTTGTTAAGCGCCGTGAAATTGAACCAGTCCGCTTCGATTTCCGGGCCGTCGGCGACGTCGAAACCGATGGAGGCGAAGATCTCTTCAACACGCTGCCAGGTCTTCATGACCGGATGGATGCCACCTTGTCCGCGACCACGACGAGGCAACGTGACGTCGATGGCTTCAGAAGCAAGCTTGGCATTGAGCGCATCGCTCGCGAGGGCGTCGCGGCGGGCATTGAGCGCCGATTCGACTGCGCTCTTGATGCGATTGATCTCCGCGCCGCGCGTTTTCTTCTCGTCGGGCGAGAGTGCAGCCATACCTTTAAGCAGGTCGGTCACGGCTCCCGTTTTACCGAGGTATTTTGCCTTGGCATTTTCGAGGGACGGCGCGTCGGTGCATGCCGCGAAATCGGCGGTGGCCGACGTCAGAATTTGTTCGAGAGATTGAGTCATGGAATCTCGGAATACTGGAACTGGAAAAGAAAAAGGGAGGCGCTAGCCTCCCTTTTTGAGTTGCTCGAAAGCGTCTGAAGCGGGAGGCTGTTTAGGCCGGCTTCACGCGCTGTACGAGCGCGTTAAACGCAGGCATGTCAAAGACAGCCATGTCGGACAACACTTTACGGTCGATCTCTACCATGGCCTTCTTGAGGGCACCCATGAAGGTCGAGTATTTCATGCCGCACTCACGGCTCGCTGCGTTGATACGCGCAATCCACAGGGCACGAAAATCGCGCTTTTTATTGCGACGATCACGATAGGCGTATTGCCCGGCGCGCATCACTGCTTGCTTGGCAACGCGATATACGTTGTTACGACGGCCGCGGTAACCCTTGGCCAGATTGATAATCTTTTTGTGACGGGCGCGGGCTGTTACACCACGTTTGACGCGAGGCATTTTTCAAGTCCTCCCGTTAAACGTATGGCAACATTTGGCGCGCGGCTTTTTCGTCGCTCGCATTGACAGTCAACGTCCCACGCAGTTGACGCTTGTTCTTCGTCGTGCGTTTGGTCAGGATGTGACGCTTGGTGGCGTGAGCGCGCTTGATGCTGCCGCTCTTTCTGGCTTTAAGGCGCTTTGACGCGGCCTTTTTAGTCTTCATTTTGGGCATGATTGCCTCTTTCTCTTCAATGTCACCTAGTGAGGCGTTGCAGCATTACGCCGCAATCTTGGGAGCCCCAGCGGGTGCTGGCGTTCCTGTCGCATCAGTCGCAGCGGCAATAGCGGGCTTCGCTGGTGCTTGCGTTGATACGGCAGGTTTCGGTGCTGCAGGCTTTGCAACCGGCACCACCTTTTTCTTCGGAGCCACCATCATCACCATGAGGCGGCCTTCCATCCGGGGAAACTGCTCAACGACGCAGATGTCCTCGGTTTCAGCTTTGATACGGTCAAGTTGTCTAACGCCGAATTCTTGATGCGCCATTTCACGACCCCGGAAGCGCAAAGTCACTTTGACTTTGTCGCCCTCGGCGATGAACTCGCGAAGCTTGCGCATCTTGATATTAAAGTCGTTCTCGTCGGTTTGCGGGCGCAGTTTGATCTCTTTGATCTCAATCTGACGCTGCTTGCCTTTCGATTCGTGCAGGCG
>JAYWAQ010000199.1:0-2144 GCA_043782305.1 Burkholderiales bacterium | reverse complement strand
TTTTCAGTGCAATTACAAGAAGCGGGGCGAGGCGAATTTCGTAGGCTCGCGATGAACTTCAATCAGATGACCGGTGCGCTGCAATCGGCGCGACGCGGGTTGCAAAACGAAGTCAAGCTGGCCACGGAGGCTTTGGCTGGTCGTACACGCGAGGCTGAAGCGGCCAATAATGCGAAGAGCCGGTTTCTGGCAGCGGCCAGCCACGACCTGCGGCAACCCGCACATGCGCTTTCCTTGTACGGCGCGGCGCTCCGACAGGGTCTGCGACAGCAGCAGCCGGGCGTAAGCGAAAGCCTGATGCCTGCTGTACAAGGCATGCAGGCAGCGTCCCGCTCTCTTGATGCGCTGCTCAACGCGGTACTCGATATTTCCCGATTTGACGCCGGAGTGGTGAGCGCAGACGTGCAAACTGTGGCGTTGAAATCGCTGGTGACCGAGGTCACAACGGTGCTGGCTTCGAGCGCCAAAGAAAAGGGGTTGCAGCTGCGCTCGCGCGTTCCAGACGTCAACATAGAGAGCGATCCATCGCTGTTGCGGCGAGTGCTCGACAATCTGGTTAGCAACGCAATTCGCTTTTCGCGCGTTGGCAGTGTTTTGGTGACCGTTCGGCAGCGCTCAGATCACTGTCTAGTGCAGGTGTGGGATCAGGGTATTGGCATCGCGTCTGCCAACTTGCCGCTGATATTCGACGAGTTCTATCAGGTGAGACGGGGCGACTCCGGTCAGGGCGGCATGGGCCTCGGCCTTGCGATTGTGGCGCGATCCGCCGCCATGCTGGATGCAAAAATCGATGTGCGCTCGCGGGTTGGGCGCGGCACCTGCTTTTCGCTGCGCTTGCCGGACCTGTTGAACGTAAAAGCACCGCAACTCAAGAATTCATCAGCGCCCGAAAGCGCGTCGATTTCGCTGGACGACGGTCAGCGCCGCGTGTTAGTCCTTGATGACGACGCGCTGATTCGTGACTCCATGCGATCGTTGTTTGCGACACTCGGTCTCGACACCTCGGCCGAAAGTACCGTCGGCGCGTTGTTGCTGATCGCCGAGAAGGAGCGTCAACACATTGCGGCAGCGGTCGTGGACTATCGGCTGCATGACGGCTTCACCGGCATCGAGGCGGCGCGTAAATTGCAAAAGATTTTGCGACGCGGAGTGCCAGTCCTTTTGATTACTGGTGACACCTCCGCCGAACGTCTGCGCTTGCTCGGGATTAGCGGCTTCCCCGTTCTGCACAAACCGCTCAATCCCGATCAGTTGCTGACGGCGCTGGGACTGCATCGATTCGCCGCGAGGCGCCGATCATGAGTATCGCCCGAGGCGACGCCACGGCGCAACTGGCGGCTATACACGCTGCGTGGCAAGTCGGCGAACCCGTCGCAATCGAGCAGGCGCTCGCCGATTGGGAGGCTGCGAACGGCGCATTCGAGGTGGAGTACTGGTTGCAACGCGTTTACGCAGATGCATGCTTTGAGCGGCAGACGCTAGCAGCATCGGTAAAGAGCGCTGAGCGTTTGGTCAGAGCGACTGGCGACGAGATTGCGTTGGCGCGGATCGCCGCTTCGGTGATTGATGCTTTGTATAGCGATTGGCGGCCTTCGCGGGAGTCTCGCGTCTGGCTGGATGTATTGCGCGGTGTAGCCTTTGCCCGACTGATTGAATTGCCCCTGCAAAATCGACTTGAAATCGCCGTGGGACTGCTAGCAGCGGACTTGTTCGGCGAGGCACTGGTGACGGCAGCTCAGGTCGCTGAGTGCGTGTCCGACTGGGTTGATAAGGCCGTAGACGCCTCGCCTGATGTCCGCGGCAATGCGCTCGGCTATGCGCTCGAATATTTCAGCGGTCAGCGCCGATGGTCGATTGCGCACACGCTCGTCGGGCGAATTGAACAGCTAAGCACGACGACCGGGTTCGGCAGCGTCTCTCGAGCCCGCGTCGCCGCTCGGCAGGGCTTTTACTACCACTATCGGCGCGGCGACTATGCAGGCGCATTGCAGCAGAGCGCTACGGCTGTCGAGTGCGCACGTCAAGGGGGAGTGACGCGGGCGGCTCGCGAGGCGGGCATAACGTTGACCTTGTGCCATCTGATGCGCGGGGAGATCGCTGAAGCTGCTCGAGCGCTGGCTGCCGAGTCAATGGCAATGCCACAC
>JAYWAQ010000198.1:0-6011 GCA_043782305.1 Burkholderiales bacterium | reverse complement strand
TTGAGCAGGGGCTCTGACGCAAAGTTCAAGTCGATTTTAGCAGTCTCACTTTTAGCTGAAACCGCCAACTGCGAGCCATTTTCGACCCATTGATGAACAACGCCGTCAATTTTCCACTGCGCGAGCGCGATCTGGGCATCCGCCGAGCGTGGGCGCGACAACTCAAAAACCATGCGGTTGACCGCGCCGTCGGCGGCCGCCTGCGCATTAGCTGACGCCAGCGCATTGCTCGTGACTTGCGTGCTCACGCGCTGTGAATCGGAAAACGAGACGGCAATCACGGTGAGAAAAATCACCAGCCCAAGCACCATAATGAGCGCTATGCCCTTTTGCTTTTGCGCATGTTGAAGCGGTTGCTGCACGGCGCTCATCGATTCACAATGCCTTGAATAAGACAGCGCTGGCGCTGGTAGTCGAAGTTGCAACCTAGTGCTTGCGACAGCTTCACCGGGACAAAGAGATCAGGCCAACGCTTGCCGCCTGTTTCGGTGACGCGAATGGCGATGATTGATGGCATGCGCGAATTCTCGTCCCACGAGTCGACCCAGTTGCCCGAGTCGGGATTGGCCAAGGGGTCGTCACCCGCATCGAAGTAAGAGATCGACAGCGCTTCGATGTTGTCAGCGAGCACGATCGGCTGCTCGGCCGACGACAGGTCGGGCACCGCTTTTTCTTCTGGATCGGACGGGCGACGACGCAACACAAGCTGGCTCTTTTGGTTCGATTGTGCGATGGCCAATTGCCACCACATCACGCCGCCCTCAGCAATCTGCGAAGTCACCGGTGCGAAGTACGTGAGGCTCGTTTGCTTGCCGCTGAATTTGAGCGGCTGCGAGACTTCGCGCCGCCAGCGCATCGGCAAAACACCGGAAATATGCTCACGTAGAAAAGCTTGCGTGCGTGCGTATTGCTCAGTGCGTTCCACGGCATCGTTGGCAGCGCTGGTGCTGCGCTCGGCGCCACGAACCGTGCCCATGAGAATCGTGGTCAAAACGGCAAGCAGCGTGATCGCAGCGATCAGCTCGATTAACGTGAAGCCGCGTTGCGCCGCTGTGGCGCGTTGTGAGGCTGGCCAGCGCGCGTTCATGGCAGTAGACGCGGCACGACGAGCAGCGTGGTGAGTTCCACGTTGCGCTGTTTTGCGCCGGGCAAATCACCGGGATTGATTACGGCGACGCGAGCGACGAGGCGCTTTAATTCCAGCGGCGGCTTTACGAGCGCGTCGCCTTCTTCCACGGGCTCCGGCGCGACCGTTAGCGACCATTGCAATCGACCATCGCCCGATACGCCGGATTCGCTGCCATCGGTCAGCGTTTTCTCGATGCCTGCACCTGCCAGAAGGCCTTGCGCCAATGTCATCGCTTGCATGTAGTCGCTCGACGCCGACGCGGAGCGCACGCCGGTGGCGAACACTTGCGAAAGCGCAGACAGACAAAGCGCGGCGATCACCACGGCAACGATGACTTCAAGCAGCGTGAAGCCGTGCTGGCGGCGGTGTGAGTGGCGCGCCATCACGCTTCTTCAATCGCAATGCGACCGGTCAGCCAGCCAATGTCGATACGAAACTCGCGCTCTTTGAATTTGAGCGTCACACGCCCGCCGCTGGAGCCGCCATCAGAATAAAAACGCACGGACGCATGCTTCTCGTCGACGGTTTCCGCGGCAGTCGTCGTTAATTCAAGCGCGACACCTTCGGGCCATTTGCCGCGGCGCTTGCCGCCCGGCAACTGATAGGTGCGATCTGCCAGATTGAACTCAACGCCCACATCCTTGCGGCTGGCAATCGCCTCGCTACGCGCGAAGCGCAACTCCTGCGCAATGGCGCGTGCGACGGCGCGGTGCTGCGCCGAAGTAACGCCGGAGGAAAACATGGGTGGAGAAAGCGCGGCCAGCACGCCGATGATGACGATGACCATCAGCAATTCAAGCATGGTGAAACCTGCCGTTCGAACGCGACGCGCGCAGTGCCCCTGCGTCCGCGCGCGCGTCGGGGCGGAGTTGGGGGTCTGCATGATTAGGACTTCAGACGAAAATGAGCCGAGCGAGCGCTAGCTCTTGGTGATGTCAGCGTTTTCGCCGTCGCCACCTTCTTTGCCGTCGGCACCCAGCGACTTGATCTCAAACGGCGTGTTGTTGGGGCCTGGGGACGAGTATTTGTAATCGTTGCCCCAAGGATCCTTGATGTTGTCCTTGCGCAGGTACGGGCCACTCCAGTTGGGCAAGTTACCTGGGTTCTTGATCAAACCCTCGAGCCCTTCCTGCGCGCTCGGATATCGACCGACTTCAAGCTTGAACAGGTCGAGCGATTGCAGCATCTGGCCCATTTCGATCTTGGCAGCGTTGGCTTTGGCCTTCTCGGATTGACCCATAAAACGGCTGCCGATGGTGGCCATGAGCACGCCGATGATGACGATCACGGCGAGCAGTTCCATGAGCGTGAAGCCACGTTGCATGCTTTGCACGCGTCGCACGGGTTCAGCAATTAATTCTGTTTTCATAGTTTTTTCTTCAATTCACAACCTGCACCCGCCAATTTTTAGGGCGTTTGGCAGGGTAGTCACGTTAATAGCTTTTCCGTCAATACGCCATTTTAAAGGGGCTAGTACGTTGTTTGTCCAATTGTCGACTTACCTACTAATCGACCTCTAGCCCCAATAAAGCCGTCATTTCAGGAAAAAGCCGTTGGTTAGTCTTTGGCTTCTTTCATGAGACCACCGCCTACACATTAAATTCCGTGAGCCCCAGCAAAGCGCTCATCAGGGCGAAGATAATGCCCCCAACGACGACGGCCAACGTCAGGATCAAAACCGGCTCCAAGAGGCCCAACGCGCGTTTGAGCGTCGTGTTGACTTCCAGGTCATACACCTCGGCCACTTTGAGCAGCATCGAGTCCAGTTTGCCGGTCTCTTCGCCAACGGCCACCATATGAACGGCGAGTTTTGGATAAAGCCCGGTTTCCATCAAGGGCCGTGCGAAGCCTTGCCCGGCCTTCAGACGCACCAGAACGCCTTCGAGCGAATTCGCCAGCGCGCGATTATCCACGGTATCCTTGACGATAGTGAGCGCTGGCAACAGGCTCACACCGTTGCCCAACAGCGTGCCCAAAGTGCGAGCCAAACGCGCCACCTCAATTTTGGCAAACAGATCGCCCAATATCGGCAAAGTGAGCTTGCGCCGATCCCAGTTGAGGCGTCCGACCGGCGTGCGCAAACGGCCCCGGATCAGGATAAAGAGCGCCGCCGCGGCGATCAAAACCATCCACCCATCCTCGCGAAACCAGTGCGAAATCGCGAGCAGATTTTCGGTGGCGGGCGGCAGCGCCTTGCCGAATTGGCGAAAGGTCGTTTCAAACTTCGGCACCACGAAAAAAATCATCGTCATCACGGCAACGATGGCGACGGCGACGAGAACGATTGGGTAGAGCAAGGCCGATTGCACGCTGGAGCGCAACTCGGCGCTCCGCTCCTGAAATTCAGAAATGCGCTCCAGCACCGGCCCGAGCGTGCCGCTCGCCTCGCCCGCGCGCACCATATTCACGAAAAGCCGGTCAAACTGCTTCGGATGCTCGGTCAACGCCTGCGACAGCGCCTGCCCGCCACGCACGCGATCCCGCAAATCCTGCAACAGCGCGGCTTGCGGCCCGGAATCAGCGAGCCCAACGAGCAGTTCAAAGGCACGATCCAGCGGTAAACCCGCCGAGATCAAATTGGCCAGATCACGCGTGAACGCAACGACTTGATCGCGAGTGACTTTGCGCGAGGCAAACAGCCGGGCAAACGTGCCCATCTTTTTCTCGTGCGACGTAATCGCAGCGGCCGCAGCAGTCTGAATGCGCAGCAGGATGAGCCCCTGCTCGCGCACGCGCTCGACGGCCTCCGCCTCGGAAGCCGCTTCCAGCTGGGCTGAGACCGGGTCGCCGGATTGCCGGACGGCATCGAATGCAAAAAGCGCCATGGAAGCTTACCTTAGCCTTCGCGGGTCGCGCGAAGCACCTCTTCGAGGGTTGTCGTCCCGGCTAGCACCTTACGCAGACCATCGTCATACATAGGCAACATGCCCTCGGCGAGCGCTTCGCGGCGCAAGTCGCTGGCGTTCGCCTTTTGCATGATGAGGCGACGAATCGGCTCGGACAGCGGCATCATCTCGGCGATACACATCCGCCCGGTGAAGCCCGTGCCGCTGCATTCTTTGCAGCCCACGGCCTTGTAAATCGTAGGCCGCTCCGTAGCGCCGACGCGCGGCAGCCCAATCTCACGCGCCACATCGGCCTCAAGCACATGCGGCTCGCGGCAATGAATGCAGAGCGTGCGCACAAGACGTTGCGCCAACACGCCGACTAGCGTGCTGGTGAGCAGGTAGTCGTCAACGCCCATATCCATGAGACGACTGACCGTAGCAGGCGCGTCATTTGTATGCAGCGTGGAAAGCACAAGGTGGCCTGTCAGCGCGGCCTGCACAGCGATTTCCGCTGTTTCAAGATCGCGAATCTCGCCGATCATAATAATATCGGGGTCTTGCCGCACGATGGATCGCAATGCGCTGGCAAAGGTCAAATCAATCTGCGGTTTGACCTGAATCTGGTTGATGCCCGCCATCTGATATTCGACCGGATCTTCCACCGTCAAAATCTTCACGTCTGGCTGATTGAGCTCGTCGAGCGCGGTGTAGAGCGTCGTGGTTTTTCCGCTACCGGTCGGCCCGGTGACGAGCAGAATGCCGTTCGGCTGCGCCAGCGCTTCCTTGAATTTGGCGAGGATGTCCGGCGCGAAACCGAGCTTCTCAAAGTTAAGCTGGACGCCGCTCTTGTCCAGAATACGCATCACGACACTTTCGCCGTGCATCGTGGGCACCGTGGATACGCGAAGGTCAATATCCTTGCCCTGAATGCGCAAACGAATGCGTCCGTCCTGCGGCAAGCGGCGCTCGGCAATGTCGAGATTGGCCATGATCTTGATGCGCGAAATTACGGCGGCGGCCAGGCGCTTCGGTGGCGATTCGATCTCATGCAGCACGCCGTCAATGCGGTTCCTGATAATCAGGCGGTTCTCGAACGGCTCGATGTGAATGTCGGATGCCCGGGCTTCAAGCGCGTTGGTGATCAAGAGGCTCACCAGCCGGATCACCGGGGCTTCCGAGGCCAGATCTTTCAATTGCTGGACATCGTCACCGAGCGCATCCGCGTCGATGCGGGCCTCGAGATCGCCATCGGTCAGCTGCGACGCCGCGCTCCGTCCACCACCGTATAAGCGCTCAATTGCACCGTCGATTTCGGTACCAATCGCCACGACACGGTGAATCTTGCGGTTAGTCACCAATTCAAACGAATGGCGTATGTAGTCATCGGTCGGATCGGCGACCGCAAGTGTCAACGTGTCTTCGTCTTCCTCAATTGGCAACGCACGCGAATCGCGCAAAAAACGCGCGGAAATGCGCTCTTCAAGGATCGGGATATCCGGGAACGCCGAGGCTTCGACGTAGGGCATGTCGGCTTGAACCGCGAGCGCCTGAGCGATATCGCGCGCGGAAACAACGCCGAGCGTGGAAAGCAGGCTACCCAGTCGCTCCGGGCGGGTCGAGGCAGCTTGCAGTCGCAGCACGCGATCAAGCTCAGCCTCGACAATTTTTCCCCGATACAGCAGGATTGCCCCAAGCTTGGCGTGAGCAAGTCGGTTCTCGGGCTCAGTCACTGGATTACGCGCCTCAATGGTTTCCACCCGGCTGACCTTTTGTTATCAATTTCATGTTGGATTCTAATGAGCCCGAGTGGTTCACCTACAATCGCTCGGTTTTATAGTTAGAAGCGCGACACGATCTTTATGAAAAAGTACATGTGCCTGATTTGCGGCTGGATCTACGACGAAGAGACTGGCTGGCCCGAGGACAACATCAAGCCCGGTACCAAGTGGGACGACGTTCCGATGAACTGGACTTGCCCCGAATGCGGCGCGCGCAAAGACGACTTCGAGATGGTCGAAATTTAGGGAAACGCTGATCAAGCGGCTGCGACGGCG
>JAYWAQ010000197.1:0-2148 GCA_043782305.1 Burkholderiales bacterium | reverse complement strand
TAGTCACCCAAACTGCGCCGGTTTACTTAAGCTTTAAGGAGTACACCATGCCCGGCTTGTTGCCTGATGTTGACCCGAATGGGTTGCTCGAATTTTCGGTGGTCTATACCGACCGTGCGCTGAACCACATGTCGAAACGCTTTCAGGGCGTGATGAAAGACATTTCACGCATCCTGAAAACCGTTTATCACGCCAAATCATCCGTGCTGGTGCCCGGTAGCGGTACGTTCGGCATGGAAGCCGTAGCCCGTCAATTCGCGACCGGCAAAAAGGCGATGGTGATCAGGAATGGCTGGTTCAGCTATCGCTGGACACAGATTTTTGATCAGGGACACATTCCGGCCTCTTCTACGGTGTTGAAGGCTCGTAGAACCGGCACGAGCAAACAGGCGACGTGGATACCTGCGCCCATTGCCGAGGTCGTTGCAGCAATCGCCGCCGAGCGACCCGATGTGGTGTTTGCGCCGCACGTAGAAACCGCCGCCGGGATGATCCTGCCGGACGATTATTTGCGCGCGGTGAGCGACGCGGTGCATGCGGTTGGCGGGCTGTTTGTGCTTGACTGCATCGCCTCAGGCGCGATGTGGGTGAACATGGAAGCGACTGGCGTGGATGTGCTCGTGAGTGCGCCGCAAAAGGGCTGGTCGAGCTCGCCGTGCTGCGCGATGGTGATGCTCTCGGAGCGCGCCCGCACAGCGATTGACGGCACCACGAGCACGAGCTTTGCCTGCGATCTGAAGAAGTGGTTGCAGATCATGGAGACATACGAAAACGGCGGTCATGCGTATCACGCGACGATGCCAACCGACGCACTGACGCGGCTCTGCGAAGTGATGAAAGAGACCGAGGCGTACGGCTTTGAGCGCGTGCGTTCGGAGCAGATTGCGCTCGGCGCGAAAGTGCGTGCACTGTTCGAGAGTCGCGGCATTCCGAGCGTGGCGGCGGAGGGTTTCAAGGCACCGGGCGTCGTGGTCAGCTTCACCGAGGATGCCGAGTTGCAGTCAAGTCGCAAGTTCCTGGCTGAGGGTCTGCAAACAGCAGCGGGTGTGCCGCTGCAATGCGACGAGCCCGCTGATTTCGCGACCTTCCGCATTGGTTTGTTTGGGCTTGAGAAGTGGCACAACGTGGACCGCACGGTTGGGCAATTGGCTGCTGCGCTGGATCGGTTGGGGATCAAGGCTGCGGCGATTCCTGAGCGTGAGGCGGCCACCGTTTAGTCGACGGGGTGAAGGCGTAATCAAGCGCCAGTCGCGGACGGGTGATAACCTGAATCGTATGAGCCTCATCGGCGGCGCGTCGGCGCTTATTGAGCAATTCGCCACTCTGACCCGTGATTAAACAACACGGGCGAACGTATGAGTTTCGATAAATTTGCGGGCGCGATGTCGCTCGCCGCGGCAATCGGTGCTGCCGCCATCACCGGCACTGCCAACGCGCAGGTGCCGCCAACGACGCAAGAAATTGCAGCGTATTCGGGGCTTGCGGCTGCGGCGCAACGCGGCGACGTGGCGGCCATCGAAAGGCTCATCGCCAACAATGCAGACGTCAACGCGCGCGACGGTATTGGCCGCGCGCCGCTGCACATTGCCGCTTTCGCAAAACAGCGCAACGCGATTCGCGCGCTTATCAAGGCAGGGGCGAATCCGGGGCTGCTGGAGAACGATCGCTATGATGCGGTAACTATCGCCTCCGTTGCCGATGATGAAGAGACCCTGCGAGTACTCCTCTCCCTCGGCGCGAGCGCGAAGCTCATCACCAGCCGATACGAGGGCACGGCACTGATCGCGGCGGCGCATCTCGGTCATGATAGCGTGGTGCGGCAACTGATCGCGGCGGGCGCGCCGCTCGATCATGTCAACAATTTGCACTGGACTGCGACGATTGAGTCCATCGTGTTGGGCAATGGCGGCGAGCGGCATCAAGCCACGCTGCGCGCGCTGATCGACGCCAAGGCGAATCTGCATCTCGCAGACCGACAGGGCAATACGCCGCTAGCCCTCGCGAAGTCGCGTGGTTATCGCGAGATGGTTGCGATGCTTGAGCAGGCTGGCGCGAAGTAGTCTCGCGCCGCAAGTCATTCGGCAATCAGCTATTTGCTGAAATGGATACTCAATGCGGGTTGCAAGCCGATTCGTCCTTAAGTCGACT
>JAYWAQ010000196.1:0-2150 GCA_043782305.1 Burkholderiales bacterium | reverse complement strand
CCATGAGAACCAACATCGACATCGACGACAGCTTGATGGAAGCCGCCATGCGCGCGGGCCCGTATTCCACCAAGCGCGAGGCCGTTGAGGCTGGCTTGCAGCTGCTCGCCCGCAAGGCGGCCTATCGCGACATCCTTGCGCTTCGCGGCAAATTGCAATGGGATGACAGCCCTTTGCCAATGGGAGCTGCGGGCATCGCATCGGCCACCGTACTCACTGCCCATAGCCCGACGCCACCGCCTTACATCGCCTCTGCATCAGTCGCACCTAAAGTTGCGACAAAGAAGGCGCGCGTTAAATGATTCTGGTCGACTCTAGCGTCTGGATCGATTTTTTTAAGGGCCGTGAAACGACGGCTGTTGAGCAACTTGCCGAACTGCTCGACGAAGCCGCTGCGCCCGTCGCCATCGCAGACCTCGCGCTGTTTGAAGTGCTGCGCGGTTTTCGCCACGAGCATGACTACGTCGCCGCCGACAGCGTCATGCGCGCGCTTGACGTCATCCCCAGCGGCGGCGACGCCATCTGCCGCGCCGCTGCGCAGCACTACCGCGAGCTGCGCGCCCGCGGCGTCACCATCGCCAGCCCCATCGACGTGCTGCAAGCCACGTACTGCATCGAACACAACCATGCGCTGTTGCACAATGACCGCGACTTTGACGCGATGGAGTCCTTGCGAGGGCTAAAAGTGTGGCGGCACTGAGCCGGCAAAAAACCGTTCCCATTTCGCCCATGACGAACAAGAACACAATCTGCCCAAATGTCTGAATCACCCACCACCGCCTCGCTGTTGGCTCAGCTCATGGATTTGAACGCTGAGTAAATGCGCCCTGCTGGTGGAGCATTTGACGCGGCAAAAGCTTAGTTTGTATTGGGAATCAAACGCCATTTAGCGCGACAAGGCGCTCAACTCGCACGTCATCCTGCCGCGCTTGGTAGCGGAGCTTTGCCAGCCGCCGATCGCTGTCAAAGGCGGTGATGCGCCGACGGTGGCGCCGTTTGAAAACCTGATCATTGAAGGCGACAACTTCGATTCGCTGCGGGTGCTGCGCGCCACGCACAGCGGCAAGATTTGCGTGATCTACATTGACCCGCCGTGCAACACCGGCAACAAGGACTGGGTCTACAACGACCACTAAATCGGGCAGAACGACCGCTGGCGGCATTCGCTGTGGCTGGAGTCTCTCTACGTGTGGCTCACGCTTGCGCACAACCTTCTAACGGCCGATGGCGTGATCATGGTTTCAATGAATGACGAAAATCGCGCGCGGCTGGAGGGCTTATGGATGAGGTTTTTCCGGAGTGTGGACAAGGATCATTTGGTTGGGAAACACGCTCGGGCATCAATCTGACCATCGAGATTCGCCTTTCCAGTGACCATGAACACATCTTGGTTTACCCCAACGAAACTTTTGCGTTTCGAGGGGAATACAAAGACTTCGGCCAGTACAAAAAACCCTGATAACGATCCACAAAGAAACTGAAAAGCCGGCGATCTGACACTGGGCTTTAACTTTTCTCAACGCTCTAATCTCGTTTATCCGATCAAGAACCCAGTAACGGCGCCTAGTATCCGTGTAATCCCAGTCGACTGTGGGGATTCGCTTCTGAAAAGACGGCAGTTGACGTAAAAGCGGAGCCCACAACGAAACGAGGCCGATCAATGATCGGCCTCGTTTCTATTGGTCTCGCAAGCGGCCAGTTATCACGCCAGCCTTAATGGCGCCAGGCGAATTGCGTCTACTGAGCGCCGCCTTTGGCGATTGGATTTTCTTTCATGGCGTCCATTAGCGCGGCATGGCTGACCCAGCCTTTGCCTGCGTTGGCGCCCATTTTCTTATCCGCCATGTTCCAGCGATTTTCCATTTCTTTCATGTACTGCTCTTTGCTGACCATCGTGTCGGCGGGCATTTTGCTGCTCATGAAGGTGTGGAATTCGAACGGCAGATTGGAGTTCGCGCTCTCGGCGTAAGCGCCGGTTGCGAAGAGCGCTGATGCGGCCAAACCGACGGCTGCGATGAGGGAGCGTGTGTGCTTTTTCATGAAGATTTCCTTTGGGGGTGAATGTGCATGGAGTATACAAAGCACGCACGTCGGAATATGTAGGACACAGACGCGGCACGACGTGGGCGCGCGGCGCTTTCAAGCGCTTG
>JAYWAQ010000195.1:0-6029 GCA_043782305.1 Burkholderiales bacterium | reverse complement strand
TGACGATAGGCAGCGCTGAGTACCAGAGCACCAATTCGATAGCAGAACGACTTAGAACGCTTTGCAAGAACAGTGCCCTAAGCGCTCCTGCGAGTGCTCCTACCGTGTAAAGCCCAACGCCCACCGTAATCAGCAGCGCACCAGCCAACGCAAACGGCGTCGACTTGCCAGCGAATTGATTGGCGACGATCGGATGTGAAGCTAATGTCTCGTTCGATGTCTCGTTCGCAATAACGACGAGTTCTTCCTGTGGTTGTGACGTCATGTGCGCCTCCGAAATTTTGATAGATACCTCAATGCTTCGAGGCGCGTAGCACTTATTTCCCGACAAGCGACCGGGTATTTGCGATCCAAAAAAACCAAAAGCTCGCGCCTCGTCGATTGAAAATATTCTCGCCAGGTTTGCGCGATTTTCGCAGGTCGCAACGCAGTTGTGCGGTCTGCGGTGCTTAACGTTTGATGATGAGGCAGCTTTTCCGCGAGTGCCAGACGGTACTTCTCTGCAATCACATAACTTGCCATGTGAAACGCGGAGCGTGTGCGCAGCACTGATTGACTGGGCGATTCAGCGTTCAGTAACAGTGAAGTTGAAGCAGCAAATTCGAATGAAGCCCGATCCCAATCAGGCCACGATTGTGCGGTATGTATTGCACCCTTCTTAAGCCGGTGCAACAGCTCTGGTTGTGCCATGAGCTGACGCAGCGCATTGATAACAGCCGCGCGATCTCCGGCGGGAGCAACCACACCATTTTCACCGTTGACCATGTACTCGTCGCTGCCAGTGACTGCGTAAGTAATCGCCGTACCGCCACAATGGAACATTTCCAGCGGCGGCCCAAACATACCCTCCACAAAGCTCAGCTTTACCAGCACATCACATGATCTGTAGATGGCAGCAACATCCTGCATAGCCACACGAGAAAACACTCGATCAACGCCGGGATAAGACGTCACTCGCGAAGATGTTAGAAGCCATACTTCATCAACCTCAGCCTGACGACAAATGGTGACTGTGTCAGGTACGTTTTTGAATGCGACATCGACGGGGCCTTCTATTAAAACTCGCAGCCCCGTTCCGCGTGGAGCGGCACGACGCGCGCCCTCTGCGCTAAACCACGCTTTGTCAATGCCGTTTCGCACAAGGGTCGCAACTGCGCCGTGCCGCTCCGCAAGATAGTCGCGAATCCACGTGGCCTCGGTAACAACAGGTAGCCCAAGCTCGTAAGTCGAATCGACCAATTGACGCAGCGGTACCTCATGCTCTGGATAAAAGCGCGACTCGATTGATTGCACAAAGTAGGCGTAGCGATTGGCAGGAATTTCGTGAAGTTCAAAAACTGTGCGCCACCAAGTTCCAAGCGCCAGATCAAACGGCACAGCCTCGGTGGCTAAGTCATCCCATGCTCGAAGATTAAGCTCACCCGAGTGTGCGTACCAGGTCGCCCGTTTTGATGGCGACACCTCGCGCGTGAAAATGTGGACGTCATGCCCCCGCCCCGTCAGGTATCGCGCATGCTGAAAGATGACATAAGTGCCGCCGCCGATATCCGGCGAGCCGAGGGAAAATGCAATTCTCATATAGTGGATATTTCACGATCAAGTTGTGATCGCTTTGCCGCCGCGTAGCGCGCAATAGCCCAATTCAAACCCAGCTGCTTGAGGCGCAACGGTGGCCACCACGTGCTGTCCTCCGCCACAGGTCGGGACGGATGGATAACCACTCGGGCAATCGTCGCAAGTTTTTCCACAAAACGCGCGTTTCCCGACTGACTAAATGCAGAAACGCCAAATCGCCCGAAATTCTCGTAATGAGCGAGCCCTTCGAAAGTCGACAGTTCGGAGCTAGTAGGATTTAGCACAAGGTCAGCGTGACGATCAACAATTGAAGTAGCAAAATCCTCGATATTTGAAGCTGACCCAGTCGCTGATTTAAACAATTCAAGTGCGCGTTGCCGGATCTGCTGCATCGTTGGTGCAATCGCATCAAACGCTGCACTTTCGACCGCATGCACATCATCCAGCAGAGGCTGCACACTGCCGTCATCGCATGAATCGTACCGACGAACACTCCCGTGATCTGCCGCCAGAAACACTTCGAACATCGCGCGATTCTCGTTGTAAACACCCCAAGCACGCGTCCCCGGCACGCGGAAATCAAACACAAGCCCCGTTTTGCAGTTTGCCTCGGACGGCAGCGAATCTGCAATCAACCCAAGATAAAAGCCGTCAATACTCCGGGCTTGCGATAACAAACGAAACAGGTTGTCCTGTATCGTGCCCTTCCAGCCAACGTCAACTACGTAAAGTGTCTTGTCTGACTCACACAGCCCGTCGATATACCGATTCAGCAAATCACGCTGCTTAACTCGCTCCTGCTCATAAATTTTCTTAAACGATTCGAGGCGGATAAGTTGCTGAAACGCATCTGATGTCGAAAACCAGTCTTGCGTCTGGTCAAACGCAGCACCAATTTCAATCCGCAGCAGATCTCTCGACGCCGCGGGGAACCCGAGGCTGGACAAAAAATCCGCGATCGAAATGCGCTGATACTGACGAAAAAGTGTTTCGAATGTCTCACTACCCAGAGGCTGGCAGGACGCAAGCAGCGTCGCCCGTCGGCTCACATAAAAATATTTTGATTCCACCCTCGCTGCGGACGATAGCACGCAGGTATCCTGAAAATCATCAAATATTTTCTTGAGCAGTTGCCCTTCTCTAGACATGAACAGTACCGTCTTCGCGCCTCGTGATCGCAAGGCCTTGTACAGACGCTCTGAAAACAGCGCGAGCGTTTCGCCAATGCGCGCAAAACGCAACTGCGCGTCTAGTTGAGTGACCGAATGCGCCTGAAGCGATAGTCGCGCCGCGTCGGCGGACTTCGACAACATGCGATATTGCTCGTGAACGTCGGATGAATCGATCCACATCGTTTTCAGTCCACATTCTTCTGCACGCGCCACGTCGGAATGCTCGTTGTCCCCCACCATGATCATTTGCGCGGGCGGGAAGCGATATCGATCCAGTACGACTTCGTAGAGCCTACCGGATCGTTTCGTCAGTAAGTAGTCGCTGGACACAACGACGTCAGTGAATAACGCTGCAAGACCGTGATGCCGCAACAACCTCACCAATGCAACTCTGGACAGATAGTTGTCCGAGACGAGTATCAACGGAATACCCGCGCCCCGAACCGCCTCTGCGAACGCCAGAAATCCAGTCGCTACTTGCTGTACCCGCTTCTCAACTTCGAGTTCGACATCGAGCATTTCTTGCACCCACTGTGCAGCTGAATACGAGGGCGGAAGCACCAGCTCACGGTGCAGCGCGAGCGCCAAATCTGCCAGCTTGAATTCAAGGTCGAAACCCAGCGCCTCGTTAGCCTCGCAGGCGGCAATTTCCAGACGAGCCCGCATGTCATATAGCGACCCTGCTGTCATGAGAGGAAGCACGCTACTCACCAATCTAGCACACGCAATTTTCTTTACGTGTTCTGGCGCAACGCTGCGATGAACAACGGTATCGTAAAAATCGCACAGAACTGCTCTGGGTTTGTACGCCAGAACCTGCGCAGCCCTCGCCGTCCATTGATCGAGCGAGACATCCTGACTACGGCGAATTCTGTCGGGCACCATCATCAGGACTTTATAACGCGAAGCAGTTTCAGCAAACGTACGCCGCGAGTCGACTGCAGCTCGCTCAAAGCGGCGTTCACCGAACTTAAATCTGAATTCAACCCTGCAATCGACTGGTCTCGCAATGCGGTGACCGTTGTCAGCGATTGATTGGCTTCTTCAAGGGAGGCAATGCGCACGCCCTGCTCCGAAATGATCTGCCATCTCCGCTCGATCAAGTGCGCTTGTTCCGTGATCACCTTGTTAAGCGACTCGATCATGGCTGACTGCGACGAAATCGCCGAATCCAGTGACGCGATACGTTGATCCTGTTGCGCCATAATCGTCCAGCGCTCATCAAGCAGACGAGCCTGCGCCACAACGGCCTGGTCGCGGGCATCGACAATTGCCGCTTGCGACACATTGGCGGCTTCGAGCGATTCGATGCGCGCGCTCTGTTGTGACATGAGAAGCCAACGCTCGTCGAGCAAGCGTGATTGCTTCTCGATCGCTGCGTCGCGCGCATCGACAGTGGCGGCCTGAGATTTGTTTTCTGCTTCAAGTGCTTCGATTCGCGCAGCCTGCAGAGACATCACCCGCCAACGCTCCTCAAGCAGGCTTGATTGCTTCTCGATAGCTGCATCGCGGGCGTCGACAATAGCGGCCTGCGATTTGTTTTCTGCTTCGAGCGATGCGATGCGCGAGCTCTGCTGCGAAAGTATTTGCCAGCGCTCGTCGAGGATGCTCGATTGTTTCTGGATCGCGACATCTCGTGAATCTATCGCCGCAGTTTGCGATTGATTCGCGGCTTCCAGCGAAGCTATACGATCGTTCTGATTCGCCATGATCTGCCAACGCAAATCAAGATTTTTTTGCTGATCCTGAATCGTGGTTCTCAGGGGAAGACTTTCCTGCTGATCAACCACTACCTTCGGTGGTCCCATAAAAAGGGTACCGCGACGGTCATTGTCGTTCTTCGGTATTGACCGGTTAGAGCACAGCCACATCAACGAACCATGAAAATGCTCTGGATGAAAGCCCGACACCAGGCAATCTTGTTGCCGCACATCAAAGCCAACACCCAGTGGCGCAATAATCGTGGCCGTTGAAAAGCTGGCCAGAAACAACTGCACGTTACGGAAGTGCTTTCTAAGCAACTTACTCAAGTCGGCATAAGCAAAGCGCTGGAGATGAAATGGGTTGGCACCGTAGGTCTGCTCACAGAGGGTTTCGTATTCAACCGACGGAACCGATCCGATAAACATCCCATCTTCGCGCAGGCAGTCACTTACCGCGCGAATGCCCAGCTCAGGATCAACACAATGCTCCAGCGTCTCCAGACTAACGAAGGTATCTACCGTTCCGCGCCCAAGTTGCGGTTGTTCAATGGTTCGACAATCAAAGCTTACGTTAGCTGGCACCGACTGGCTACGCGCTGTAGCAATTGCGCTCTCGTCAGGATCCAGCCCTAGGTAAGTCTCGACCTGATCTCCGTTAAAAAACACGTGTCCGTAACCAATCCCGCACGCGCAGTCCACTACTCGTCCTGTCGCGTACTTTGCGGCAAACATGTACCGATGGTGATGCTCGGCCAGCAGCGCGGCCAATGTGTTGTCCCGACTTTCTACGCGTTCCAACTTGCGCCCTCCTGTGACCAGGTGTGCTCGATTTCTACAACGCCAACCGCGCGAAAATCGTCTTTGACCCGAATCTCACACACCGGAACGGCTTCGGCAAATATTCCCAGGCCATCGGCGTCGTTGACGGCAACGCGCCAGTGGTAGGTGCCATTAACCAGCGGTAGCGACGGAAAAGTCACCTTCACACGGGATTTGCGCGAAGCCGGGAACGCTGGGCTCCCTTGCATTTTCGACGTAGCGCCAAAAACATACAGGCCATCATGACGATACAAATTGACGACAAAGGTCAATCCATCACCCGGCAACTTACCGATAATTTCATAGCTAAACACGATTGAGATCGCGGTATTGCTTTGAATTTCATGCGTCGTTCCACCATCGCAATCGGCTTCGACGGCTATGTTGCTGATACGAACTAGAAATTCACTCTCGTCCGATTGACTTGCTGGCGCATCACCGGATGCCCTGTCGGCAGGACGGATTGCACCGTATCCGGTGACGTTTTTCGACTGGCTCAGTATGCGCTCGTATTGATCCAGAACATCGGACGGTTCGCCGTAAGCAATCTGTTTACCGGCCTCGAGCAACAAAACGCGCTGGCAGGCTTTGCGAATTTGATACGGATCGTGGGACACGAACAAAATTGTGCAGCCGCGATCTCGAATCTCATAGAACTTGTCGAGACACTTCTTCTGAAACGCGGTGTCTCCTACCGCCAAAACCTCATCCACAATGAGAATTTCGGGATCGGCGAGTGCTGCCACAGAAAACGCCAAAC
>JAYWAQ010000194.1:0-6032 GCA_043782305.1 Burkholderiales bacterium | reverse complement strand
GCGTGATGTCGGCGACGAGCGAGGGCGAATACCACCACCAGATCAGAAGCACGGGCGAATACAACACCATGACGACGGCGTTGCCGAGCAATACGAATGCGGCGCCACCGCCCGACTTTTTCGCGAGCAGATTCCAGCTGGCGTGGAGCAGCGCGGCGAGGACAACTAAGAAGAACGTAGTGAGCGTCACGCGCTGGCGGGATTGGGCGTTTTTGACGTAATCAACAAATCATCAGCTTTTTTCTGAAAGCGCAGTCTTATTGGGTCTAGCTGCGCATTTGTTCAATTATCGACTATTGCCAAAATTCACCTTGAGCCCATATTCAATGGTCGATTCACAAAAAAGCTGATACCCGGACTACCAATACTTCATCGCCCCTTTGAACAACTCCGCCAACGACGCTTTTGTCACGTCTCGCGGTGCATTCTTGATCACAAGCTGCTGCGGGAACGCCCGCTCCGCAAGGCTTTCAGCGTCGGCATCGGTGTAGCCAACAGCGTTCAGTCCATTCGGAAAATTCACGGCACGCATCATTTCAATGAGTTTGCTGGCGACAACTTCACCGGCTTCTTTTGCGTCCGCACCGTTCGTGTTGGCACCGAGGAATTGTGCGGCTTCGAGATGGCGTTCTGGCGCTGCCTCGCCCGTGAATCGGTACACGCTTGGCGCGTTGAGCACGACGCTCATGCCGTGCGGCACCATCGGCTGATCCTGCGGATAACCAAGCGGGGGTTTGAAGTCGCGCACGAGGCCGGAGACGGCGTAGCTCATACCGTGCGGCAGGTGGCAACCGGCGTTGCTAAACGTCATGCCCGCGATCAAAGCGGAGTACATGATCGCGCCTCTGGCCTGCGCGTCGCCCGGATCATTGACCGCCTTCACGAGGTTCTGTCCAATGATGCGCAGCGATTCGCGCGCACCCATATCGCTCCACAAATTCGCGCCCTGATTCATCGGGCGTTTCGCACCGTCCTGACCGTCGTACATTTTGGGCTTGGCGCTGTGCGGCCGGGCCGTGTAGCTCTCCAGCGCATGCGACAGCGCGTCGAAGCCGTTGGCGGCGATCACGGCGGGTGACAAACTGTGCGTCACGTCCGGATCCACCAGCGCGCGTGACGGCAACATATGGCGCGACAGGATGCCGGTCTTGCATTGCTGTTCAAGCAGGTTGCAAATGGCGATGCCAGTGACCTCGCTTCCGGTGCCGCAGGTGGTCGGGCAGGCAATATGCGGTTTCAACGGGCCCGGCACGGGCTTGCCGAGCCCGATGGGCGCGTTGACATAAGCGAGCAACTCGTCGGGATAGGTCGCGTATAGATTCGCCGCCTTCGCGGTGTCCATCACCGAGCCACCACCGACCGATACGAAGCCATCGAATTTGCCTTCTTGCGCAAACTTCGCAGCGGCCATGAACGAATCACCCGTGGGCTCCACGGCGCATTCCCAATAAATTTCCACCGTGCAACCCGCGGCTTCGAGCGAGCGCTTGACGGTGGCGACATAAGGCAAGTCACGTACCGTTTTGTCGGTGAACAGACCTACGCGCGTCATGCCCAGTGCCCGCGCATGCGATCCCGCTTCGCGCAGGCATCCGGCGCCGAACGTGAAGTGATTGACCTCAACGGTGAAGGCGGCGTCTCCCTCGTGACCTTGCAGACCCTCAAGTCCGTAGTAGCGGCAACAGGTGTACATCAGCAGCGCTCTGAAAGAAGTTCGTTCATGGTTCGACAGGCTCACTCTGAGCGGATAGTTGGGGTTCGCAGCGCACGTCTGTCTTCACCGAATTGGCGATGAAACATTCGGCATGCGCCTTGTGATGCAGCGCATTAATTTGCTCGACGGTGGGTAGGTGATCGCCGGAAAAGACAACGCGCGGCTTGAGCGTTACCACCGTCATGACAGTTTTGGCTTCCTCGTTTCGGGCCATGATTCCGGATGCATCATCAACATAGCTATCCACGCAAAATTTACGTGCAGCGGCAATCGACAGAAACCAGAGCATGTGGCAGCTGGAGAGCGACGCGACGAACATCTCTTCCGGATCAACAGCGCTTGCCTCCGACATCGGCAGCGGTACAACGCTGGGTGATGATGAGCCGGCAAGCTCTGCGCCGCCGTCGAAGCGCAACGTGTGTTTGCGACTGTAACGATTGCCGAGGAATTCCTGTTCGCCTCGTTGCCATTCGATTTTTGCGGTGTACTCGCTCATGCGTGCATCGCGTCCGCCTTGATCATGTCGGCGGCTTTTTCCGCCATCATCACGACCGGTGAATTGGTGTTGCCAGAGATCAGCGTTGGCATGACGGAGCAGTCGATCACGCGCAGTCCGGTGACGCCGCGAACGCGTAAGCGTGTATCGACGACGCCCATCGGATCGGCATCCGGGGCCATCTTGCAGGTTCCGCTAGGATGAAAAATCGTCGCGCCGTAGTTGCGTGCGAACTCCAGAATTTCGTCGTCGGTTTGCACGGTCGCGCTGGGTCGATACTCCTCGCCGATCAGCTCGCTCATCGCCTTGGTCGCCGCAAGTTTGCGCGCAAAGCGCACCGATCCGACGGCGCATCGGACATCGGTTTCATGCGACAAATAGTTTGCGAACATGAGCGGTGCGGCGAGCGGATCAGCGGACTTGAGCGCCACATGGCCACGCGATTCGGGTCGCAGTTGACAGACCGAAAATGTGCAGCCGCTCCACGGGTGCGTCGCTCCGCCCGCCATTTCAGCCGACAGCGCGGCGAAGTGAAATTGAATGTCAGGTGTAGTGGATTCGGGCAGCACTTTGGTGAACATACCGCCGTGATTGATGCCGATCGCAAGCGGGCCTGCGCGGCGTGTCACCCAGTCCCAGCCCATCAAGAATTTGCGCCAGTTGCTCTTCAAATCATCATTGATGGTGATCGGTTTATTGACTTTGAACAAGAGGCGAAATTGCAAATGATCTTGCAAGTTTTGCCCGACGCCCGGCAGGTCATGGAGCACCGGAATGCCGTGCTCGCGCAAGTGTTCGCGCGGGCCGATGCCCGAGAGCATCAGTAGCTGCGGACTTTGTAATGCACCTGCCGTGAGCAGCACTTCCTTATTGGCACGAAGCGTGATTTTCTTGCCGTACTGCATGTATTCCACGCCAACTGCACGCGTACCTTCGAACAGAACTCGCGTCGCTTGCGCATTCACTTCAGTGCGCAGATTTTTTCGCTTCTGGGCAGGCCTCAAATAAGCTACCGCCGTTGAGCAACGCCAGCCGTTTTTGGTGAACAGCTGGTAGTAGCCAACGCCGGTCTGGTCGCCGCTATTGAAGTCGATTGTGCCTGGCACGCCAAGCTCCTCGCCACCCGCGATGATTGCGTCCATCACCGGATGCGGATCAGGAATCGACGTTCCCCAAAGCGGCCCGCCTTGTCCGTGAGTGCCGTTGGCGACGAGACGTTTATCGCTGTTGTGCTCGCTCTTGATGAAGTACGGCAACACTTCTTTCCAGCTCCAGCCGTTGTTGCCCGCCGCGCTCCAGCGGTCATAGTCGGCCGACTGCCCGCGGATGTAGATCAGCCCGTTGATGGACGACGATCCGCCGAGGCCGCGACCGCGGGGCCAGTAGACCTTGCGGCCATTCATGTTGGGTTCCGGCTCGGTGTAAAAGCCGTAGTTGTAGACCGGATGGAACATCGTTTTGGCATAGCCAATCGGGATGTGAATCCACAGGTAGTTATCCTTCGGGCCCGCTTCCAGAAGGCACACCGAATTGCGACCGTCCTCCGACAATCGGTTTGCCAGGACGCAACCTGCGGTGCCAGCGCCTACGATGATGTAATCGACATTCATGACCATCTTCTAGCTCAATTTCAAAGTCATAAAGAGCACGTCAGGCTCCGGATTGTGGGTATAGGGGTCGGCGTCGACAAAGCCGAGAGATCGGTACAGTGCGATGGCAGCGGGCATACGATTTTTCAGTGTATCGAGCTTCATGTCCGCATAGCCTGCGTCGCGGGCGAACGCAATCGCCGTGCGCGCGAGTTCACGCCCGAGCCCTGTGCCCTTGGCTTCTGGTTCGACCCACAAGCGCTTTAATTCGCACGTCGAAGCGGCGAGTGCCCGGACAGCCACCACGCCCACTGCTGTGTTAACTGGCGCAGGCGACGAGTCCATTTCCGCAAGCCACAATCCACCCTCAGGCGCACTGTATTTCCCCGGCAACACAGCCAACTCGCCTTCAAAATCCTGAAAGCACAAATCAATTTCCGTCCAGCGTGCGTAGTTGCGCATGAGCTCGCGCGCATGCTCAATGTCCTCGGCTGATGTAGCCAGTCGAATGCGATGAATCATGCCTTGATATCGGGGCAGACACCGGTCGTGATTGACGTGCCGGAAATCTGGGTTCTAAGCTCTTCGAGCTTGCTTACCGTGGACTGCGGCGGCTCGCGCAGCACGAGCGCGGTCATCGTCAACGTCTGTTCACGTTGACGGTAGGTGGCCGTCTTCACGCCCTTGGTGCGGATCTCGGCGAGGCGTTCATCCGCTTCAGCTTTCGTACGAAACACGCCGAGCGAAATCGCGAAATTCCACTCACCGGGTTCGAGCAGGATATTGACGCCGGTAATGTTGAGTTTTTTCAGATCGGCGAGCGCGCGATCCGCTCCCGCGCGGCTCGTTTTTGGCGGAATGTAGACCCAGTGCTCTGCCAGAACATCCACGCGACGCGACAACAGCGTACGGCCCAACAGCAGCGGTTCCAGCAATTTAGTCGCACGCACGCGATCGGTGTCCGACAGCGGCCCCCATTCAGCGCAGGCCAGTGTGAGCTGCGCGACTTTGGCAGGGCCAAGTTTCGACATCTGTTGCGCGGTCAGTGACTTCACCGCGTCAGCGTTAATCGGTTTGTAGCGCTCGGCGCTGGCCTGCGCGTTCGCGTTCATGCCATCGACGTAGGCGTAGCCGAACAATGCAGCGTTTGCGAGCAACAACAGGACGAGCAGTTTTTTCATTCGACGGGCGCAGCGGGATCAGCACTCGATTTTGCCAGCAAGCGCACGCCCTCCAGCACCAGCGAATCGATCACCGCATTGCCATCGGCGAGATGCTGCAACAGGCGGTACGCGCTACCGCCGGTGAGCACGATGCGCGGCGCGGGCGTGACACTGCGCGCACGCAGGCGCTGGCTCAGCCGTTGGTGACCATGCTCAATCGCGCCAACCATCGCATCGATCGCACCCGTAGCCAGCGCATCACGGGTATTGGTGGGCTGCGCCGTCCAGTCGCCTGCGTCGACCGATAGCGCGGCCGTGTTGCCTGCTAAACCGCCGAGCATGGCGTGATAGCCCGCGACAATCGCGCCGCCCAGATAGTTGCCTCGTTCATCGAGTTGATCGACCGTCAAAGCGGTGCCCGCACAAGCCACAACGCACGGCGCCAGTCCGCGATGCCACGCCGCAATCACGGCCGCCCAGCGATCCGTCCCGAGCCGCGTGGGATCGTCGTAGCCATTCTTCACGCCGCAAGCACTCGCCGTCGACACGATCCAGTAAATTCGGATGCCGAGCGCTGCAAATTGCCGCTCAACGCGCTCCTTGGAAACGAGGTTGGCGACGTGGCTACCGACCACTTGGGTGGGCCGATCCGACGCGAGGCCTGCACGTTCAACGAAATGTTCGATCTCGGCGACGAACATCGCGCCGCGGGTGACGATACGGTCACCATCGAACCCCGCCCATTTCAGTCGTGTGTTGCCAATATCAAGAACCAAAAGCACGTAGCGTTACCTCACCAGATACAAAAGTATGCAAGCCCGCTTCGCTTTCTATCACCAACGCGCCTTGTCCCGTGACGTCCACGATTCGCCCACTGATGTGATCGCCGTCCGGGAACCGCGCAACGATCATTTTGTCCGCGTAGGCGTATGAAGCGAGCCATTCGTCCCGGAATGCGGCAAAGCCGAATCGAGCAAATTGCGTCAACGCGTCGTTAAGAGCAACCAACAGCAGCGCCACCACATCGTCCCGCGAATGGCGAACGCCTGCAACGTCATCCAGCCCAATCG
>JAYWAQ010000193.1:0-2158 GCA_043782305.1 Burkholderiales bacterium | reverse complement strand
TTTTCCAGAAACCGTTGATGGCGGTGGCGTTATATGACACGCCCAGACCGTCGCCGAGATTGATGAAACTCATGCTGCCGACGAGGCCACCCGAGGGTGCCGCAACAGACGTCGCCGGCACGGCTAGCGGATTCTTCACAAGCGCTATGCCTGCGTCGTCAGTCAGGCGGCAGGCTGGAACCCCGGCGACGTGCGAGACATCTTTGCCCAAAAGACTGGCGTTGTCCATCGTGGCCATCTCGATGACTTCAAGATAACCCTCTCGCGTGCGGTCCAGCGCCGACAGGGCGTCGGTCAAATAGGCGGCATTCGAGAACGCCAGTGGAATCGGATTCGAACTCGTGCTCCCGGAGAATTTGGGCTGAGTACAGGATTTGTCATTGCTGACAATGGACGCGCCGTCCGTGGTCGGCACAATTGCCGCCGTCCACACGTCTTTCGCGGAAAGAAACACGTTCAGCTCAGCGACGGGCTGCCCACCGACCGACTCTCGTACCCGAACACGCACGGCTTTCGCCGACGCCGTCTGGTTCACCAACGACATAAACGATACGGTGCCGTTGCGCACGGTGTAGTACGGAAAGATCAGCGCCTGACCACGTCCGCTGGTTTCGATGTGCATGGTTTGAGCGGTGGCGGGCACCGTGAAGCCCTGGCTGATGAGCGCAAGCGCTGCAGCGATCAGCGTTGGGGTGACGCGGTTGCGTAGCGTATTCACGTTCGTGAGATCCTCGACCGGCGTTGATATTAATTGGAGCGCTCTCGGTGGTACAGGGAGTTCCGTGCGGTGCTTGGGATGGGCGGCGTTCATTGCGTGCTGATCTTGCGCTGGGTTGACATTGGATACACCGTGGCAAAATTTTGCTGCGGCGAGCCCGTGTTGTATTTGGCAATCGACAACGAAAAGCCCAGCATCGGAAGACCGTAGTAGGTATGCCCGGCAGCTGTCAAGGTCATCTCGCCAGTGGTTGCGGACCGCGCCAGCACCGATGAGCTGATGGGCGTTAGAAACGCGTTGGGATTGGTCGCCGTGATCGACAGGTGCCCGCCCTCCTTGCCCACCGGAACGACAACCTGCCCCTGATTTTGCGTAACCTGCCGGATGTCGATACGTGGCGAATTGAACGGCCCCGAGGGGGGGGCGACGAAGTTTGAATTCGGATTGACCACGATCGAAAACCCCGCTACATAGGTGACACCGCACCAATTGGGGCCCGAATACAGGCGCGGAGTAAAGTCTTGGTAAGTAGCTCCGACAAATTCCTCACGGTCAGTGGAACTCAATTGGCCATCGTCGCAGGCCGTCGCCACTTCCGGGCTGAATGTGCGCTGAAAGGGTACCGGCGGCGTTATTGGGCCTGTCGGGAAGGTCGACTGAGGCGCATGAATGTAGTACGCCTTCGTGGGAAATGCCATCACGAGGTTGCTGCTGATGATCCCGTCAGTGGTGTATCCGTATTCAGCGTTGACCGAGGACGCCATGAACAGCGCCGACACCGCATCGATGGAGCGGGCAAACGTGGACACGTAGGTTTTACCCTCGTCGGTCACGGTCACCGTCGTGTTGGCACCACTCGTCAAATCAGGCGTTGCTGCAGTCACCGGCGCGATGGTTGGCACCGGCGCACCCGGCCCGGTTTTCCAGAAGCCGTTGATGCCGGTGGCGTTGTACGACACGCTCAAGCCATCGTTGACGTTAATGAAGCTCATGCTGCCGACCACGCCGCCAGAGGGCGCGCTCAATGTGCTCTGCACGGGCGCTGAGCTCGCGTCAGCGACGATTTTGCAGGGCGGCACGCCTGATACATGAACAATGTCCCTGCCAAGCGCCGTCAAGTTGGACACTGCGGCCATCTCGATGACTTCAATGGTGCCCTCGCGCAGCCGGTCGAGCGTGGCGGGCAGGGTAACCGGCGTGTCGTTCACAAAATTTGCTTTTGAAAACACGAGGCCCGAAGCGTTGCCGCTGATCGCGGGGAACGTGCAGGACTTGTCGTTGCTAATGATGGCCGCTCCCTCGCCCGAGGGCACGATGGCGGCGGTCCACACATCTTTCGGCGAGAGGAACACGTTTAACTCCGCTACCGGACGCCCGCCGTACGACTCGCGAACCCGCAGCCGCAGCGCTTTGCCGGACGTCGTCTGGTTCACCAGCGAG
>JAYWAQ010000192.1:0-2160 GCA_043782305.1 Burkholderiales bacterium | reverse complement strand
TATTCGCCGCTATGGCTTTCGCATGAGGGCTAAAGCCTGTTTTCACCGAAAGTCGACATTAGGCGATTATTGCGCTGAGCCCCAATGCAGTGGCGCTTTCACTAAAAAGCTACACTTCTACTTTCTCGCTGAAACCCGTCGTGCAATGACCACCGAAATCGATCTACGCCGCCTCGAAGAAATCTCCCAGAACGCGTCGCGGCCGGATCGTGGTTTGATGATTGATGGCTGGAGCGTGGGACTTTCGCCGGGGCTCGCCAAGCGGTCGCGCTGTGTCAACGCCTTCTATCCTTCGACGCGCACATTCGAGGTCAATCTGGCTGAAACACATGCCGCGTTCGCAAAGGCAAATCTGCCCTGCATTTTCCGAATCACGCCTTTCGTTGGCGATGCAACGCTCGACGCGAAGCTCGAATCGCTTGGCTATGTCCAGTTTGACCCGGCCCTTGTGATGGTGCTTGACCTGTCAAAACTACAACTGGGTCACTTGCGCCCCACCACGGCGAAATTCGTAGAGCAGAACGATCTCGGGCTTGCTGCGACCTGGGTCGCCGAAATGCGCGGTGACGATGCACGTGAGACGGCGGGCCTGGCGGAGCGCTGGCGATTGAGCTCGGTCGAGGTGAGCGCCTCGTTTGCATTTGATGAGACAGGCGTTCGCGTGGCACGTTCGGTCGTGATTCGCGAGGGTGATCACGTTGGAATCTTCGATGTCGGCACAACGGCAGCGCATCTGAATCGCGGCTATGCGTCCGCGTTACTGGCGACGCAGCTGGCGGACGCCCGCGACACCGGCGCGCGTATCGCCTACCTGCAGGTGCGCGCGGACAACCCTGCGCGGCGCATCTATGAACGCTTCGGATTTCGCGGCACATACGACTACTGGTATCGTGCGCTGCCGAAGGACGCACACTAAATCCCGGTCCTTGTGGGAGCGGCTCCGCCGCGATTCGACGTCAACGCGGCAGCAGCCGTCCCTGCGAAAGCAATCGCACCAAAACCATCCGTCGCGCCCGCACAACGCCTGTAAGCGCCTACTGTCGTAAATTGGTACAAAGCGCGCACCCTGCGACTACGGGGCGTATGATGCAACGATGTTCGATATCACGCCTTTGTTACAGCGTGATGACAGTTTGCAAAAAAAGCGCGCAGCCCTAACCAATGCGCCGCCCCGGTCGACCCGCACCCGTCGTGCGACCGTGCGAAGTAGTTCATCACAATGCTGACGCTCCTCAATATCCTCGCCGGTATTGCACTCCTTGTCTGGGGCACGTATCTCGTCCGCACCAGCATCCTTCGCGTTTACGGCGCTGAGCTGCGGCGCTTCCTCTCCGTCAACGTGGATAACCGCTTCATGGCGCTGCTGGCAGGGTTGGGCGTCACTAGTCTGCTGCAAAGCTCAACGGCCACCGCGCTGCTCACGACGTCGTTCGCGGGCAGTGGCCTCATCGCCACCGCACCCGCGCTGGCCATCATGCTCGGCGCAGACATCGGCACGGCGCTGGCTGCGGTTTTTCTTTCGCGCGATCTGACGTGGCTGTCGCCGCTATTGATCTTCGTCGGTGTCATCGTATTTCTGTCGAAACAACGCACGAATGCCGAGCACCTGGGGCGCGTGAGCATTGGCCTGGGCCTCATGATGCTGGCACTGCAGCTGATCGTCGCAGCAGCACGCCCGCTCACGCAAACCGTCGGCGTCAAAGCCATCTTCACAACGATCTCCGGCGACCCGCTGCTTGATCTGGTGATCGCCGCAGCGGTGACTGTGCTCGCCTATTCGAGCCTCGCCGTCGTGCTGCTGGTTGCCACATTAACGGCATCACAAGTTATCGGCCTCGACACCGCATTGCCGCTCGTGCTCGGTGCCAACATCGGCAGCGGCGCGCTAGCCGTGCTCATGACACTAAACTCGTCTGCCGAAGTTCGCCGCGTGCCGCTAGGCAATCTCGTGTTCAAACTGGTGGGCGCGCTGATCACCATTCCGTTCGTGCATCTAATCGCTAACTACGCACGTGACTCAGGTTTTGGTGAGACACAGGTAGTGATCGCTTTCCACCTCGTCTTCAACGTCGCGCTCGCTGCGCTGTGTATTCCTTTCGTGCATCGCGTTGCCCACCTCACGCATCGTTTCCTGCCCGCCGCCCCAACGGTGCAGGATGA
>JAYWAQ010000191.1:0-6056 GCA_043782305.1 Burkholderiales bacterium | reverse complement strand
ACGATCTGGTGATGGTCAATATCGGCGTGGCGAGCACCGATGACGTTGCGCTCTCCGTGTTGACCACCGTCATCGGTCATCAGAAAGAAAAGGGATGGGCGCTCGTCGATGCAGGCTGGATGGCGATGAGTCGCGATCGCGGAACGCAACAACAATCGCGTGATTACGGCTATGGTCAGGTGTGTGATGTCGACGGTCACGTGATCGACGACTACACCCTTTCCAGCGCTAATCAGGAGCACGGAATTTTGTCACGCGCGGGCGAGGTGGATGGCGAGATTGCCAAGCGGTTCCCGGTGGGCACCGTGTTGCGCATATTGCCAAATCATGCGTCCGCCACAGCGGCGCAATTCCCGGAGTATGTCGCGGTCGGCGAGAGCAGTGCAGAGACCTGGCAGCGGTTCTACGGGTGGTGAAGCACGTGCTCACATCATTGTTGGTTTCCTCTATGACAGAGACTGACATGGGTCGTACACGCAGGATCTTTGGCGCTTGTCGCGGCGAATTTGCGCCAAAAGTTTGCCCAGTGGATATGCTGTGCGCATGGTCTGTCTACGACGTAACGAGGCTGTAGCGCCCCGCTTTTTTGTGCATTTCTTAGCGCTGATCGCATTTTGCGCTGTTGCGTCACTGGCTCAAGCGGGCCCAACCATCGGCGGCTGCCCGATCTTTCCTGCGAACAATATCTGGAATGTGCCTGTTGATACGCTGCCGGTGCACGCCAGCTCAACCACGTTTGTCAATACCATCGGCGCCAGCGCCGGACTGCATATGGACTTCGGGTCGGGGCTCTATCAAGGCCGTCCGATCGGCATTCCGTTCATCACCGTTCCCGGCACACAGCCAAAAGTTCCAATCACCTTTGACGTGGCCGACGAGAGCGATCTGGGGCCGTACCCGATTCCGACCGATGTGCCGGTTGAGGGTGGGGCCGCATTTGCTTCCGGTGACCGGCACATCCTGATTATTGATCGCGGTGACTGCAAGTTGTATGAAGCAGGCGTGGCGTATCAAACCTCGCCCAACGTGTGGACGGGATATTCGGGAGCCGTCTGGAGCCTGACTTCGCAGGCGTTGCGGCCTGAAACATGGACTTCAGCTGACGCCGCCGGGCTGCCCATCCTGCCGGGACTCGTCCGCTACGACGAAGTGGCGGCGGGCGAGATTGCCCATGCGGTGCGCTTCACCGTTCAGCAAACGCGCCGCGCTTATGTGTGGCCCGCACGGCACTATGCGTCGTCGCTGACCGGCGCGCAATACCCGCCCATGGGCATGCGCTTTCGGCTGAAGGCCAGTTTCTCGGAAACGCGCACGCCGCCGCTGTCGGCGCATGCGATTACGATTGTTCGTGCGCTGAAAAAATACGGCATGGTCCTCGCCGATAACGGCAGCAACTGGTACATCTCCGGCGCGACGGATGACCGATGGGACAACACTGTGTTGCATCAGCTCGACGTGATTCGTGGCAGCGATTTTGAGGCCGTGGACAGCTCGGTATTGATGGTGAACGTCAATTCAGGCCAGGCGGAGGTGGGGCCGTTCACGCTGACCGGAACTATCAGCGGCACTGCGGCCGCCCGCTTTGGCGTGACTTTCTGTGGCGACTTGGGCGTGAGCTGCGGCGCGAGCGACGCGAACGGCAATTACACCTGTTCCGTGCCCTACGGATATTCGGGACGCGTCTACCCGCGCAAGGCGGACACCATTTTCTCGCCACCGATTGTGCTGACCTCGCTAACGGCCAACGCGACCGCACCGACCGTCACTGCACGACAGGCAGCTACCTGCGCACTCGACGCCGACAACGACGGCAGCATCAAAGGCCTCACCGACGGCCTGCTCGCTCTGCGCTGGATGCTCGGGATGACCGGTACGGCCGCCACTGCTGGCGCACTCGGGCCTCTAGCGACCCGCACAGTTGCCGCAGATATCGCAACGCATCTCGCGGCGCAGAACCTCGACATTGATGGCGACCAAAGCTTGATGTGGCAACCGACGGCCTGCTGCTGCTCCGCGCATTGCTCGGTCTGAGCGGCAACGCTGCCGTGGCGAATGCGTTATCACCCTGCGCGACGAGAGCTGGCTGGACGGATGTTCGCGCGCATCTTGCGGGCACTTGCGGTCTCGCAGTCGCGCCATAACACTGCCGCAATCTGGAAGTAGCGCGAAAAGCGCTCTAGGCGCCCAATAGCTCCGCGTAGGCCGGCCACGCGAACAGACTCGCGTGAACGCGCGGCGTGTAAAAGCGCAATCCGTTGATGCCACGGGTGGCGAGTCGCGCCCGGACGTCGGTCGCACTCAGTCGTGACGGATTGTCGAGCATCGACGCGCAAGCCATGCCCCATTCGGTGCCGTACAGCGGCATGAACGCTTTATAGGGCGCGACTTCCGTGAACACGCTGCGCAGTTCAAACAGCGTGCGACGAAAACGCTCTGGATGGTAGAACGCGCTGCCGGTATGCAGCGTGACGAGCCCGTTCGGTGTGAGTCGCGAACGAATCAGCGCATAGGTCTCGGGGCTATACAGCGCGTTGGCTGGGCTGTTTTCGTCTTCCCCCGGATCGGTGAGATCCATGATGATCAGGTCGTACTGCTCGTCGCTCGCTCGCAGCGTCGCAAGGGCGTCACCAATGCGGATGTCGACCCGTGGATTGTCGAGCGCGCCGGCATTAACTTCGGCAAAGGATTGCCTGCAACTTGTGACAACCGCTGCGTCGAGTTCGGCCACTACGATCCGCTTAATGCCTGTGTAGCGAAGCAGTTCTCGCGCCGAGCAACCATCACCGCCGCCCATTACGAAGGCCGAATGCGGCGAGCCGTGCGTGAGCGCCGGCACATGCACCATGCACTCGTGATAAATGAACTCGTCGCCCTGGCTCGCCATGAAAGCATCGTCCAGCGAAAACACCTTGCCGAGCGCTCGCGTGTCGTGCCATTCGAGGCGTTGAATGGGCGTCTGAACAACAACGGACGGTCGCCGGCGTGCGAACCCGTGCACAACGTCGGGTGTTAACCATTCCAGCGCCAGATGGTTTCGATCAGGCGAGTGAGGAGCCGTGGGCGAGCCGCGCTGAAGGCTGTTGCGGTTGTTGCGTCCCGGCTGAAACAGGTCAACCAGTGAGTCGGCTAGCGCCGTCGCCTTGCCGGTGTTGTCTTCCCGGAAATTGCAGACGTAGACATCAAGCGTGACGGCGTTCAGCTCCGGCCATGTATGAACAGCAAGATGAGATTCGGAAAGTAGAACAAGGCCAGTGACGCCACTTGCCTCCCCTGACGCGTCCGAGAACTGGTGAAAGTCGTCGCCGACCACACTCAGCCCCGCGAGCCGTACGAGGCGAATGCATGTCGCTTGAAGCACGCCGCGATCAGCGAGGAGGTTGATCGGACAGGCGCACTCGAAGAGGTCGGCAGTGAGGTGAAGGCCTTGCATGTTTTAGCCTCTCTCACTTAACGAGAGACGACACTCGTCGCTTTATTACGCTGGGATTTCTGCGGCAACATGCCCCACCAGAAATAAGGGGCAAAAATGCGGTGAGCGGCGACGGCAACTACGGTTTGATATACGCGTAGTGCTCTCGCGCCTGCAACTGCGCAATGCGAACCACGCCGGAGGGCGTGTAATCCGCATCAAGTACGAATTGCTCCTTTTTAAGATTGCGATTCTTCAGCGTGATTTCACAAATCTCGAAGCGCACACCGCGTGCTTTGAGCGCTGAGACGAGCGGCGCATATTCAGTTTTGCTCTTTTCTTCCTTCGCGCCTTCCATCAGCATGTCCACGCCCTCGGCATGTGTGACCACGATGATCTTGGTGTCGGGGGCCGTGTCGAGGTGATTACGAATATTGCGCAGGCCCTTGAGCCCTTGTGTAGCGGCCTGGTCAATGTGATAGACCACCTTGTCCTGCGCTATCGCAAGGCTGGCTGTACCCGCGAGGACGAAAGCGGTCAATACTTTGAAGAGGCGATTCATGAGGCTGCTCCATTGAAACTCAAGAGTCGCAGTTTATCGCGTGCGCTCTGCGAACTAGAGTCGCAATATCGAGGGTGCGCTGCCAAGCCTCGCCGCAACAAACCAGGTGAACATCGAATCCACCGTCACCGTTTCGATACGATCTGAAAATCGCTTGTCGTTCGGGTGATCATCGAACGCCACATTGGCGGCGCTCATGCGCCCACCGAGTCGCGTGAGCGGATCAATCGTT
Source organism: Burkholderiales bacterium (assembly GCA_043782305.1). GTDB lineage: Bacteria > Pseudomonadota > Gammaproteobacteria > Burkholderiales > Casimicrobiaceae > Casimicrobium. Next base: position 1,853 of record JAYWAQ010000191.1, on the reverse strand, counting down.
AGCGTCGTGGGTTCGTAGCCTTTGTATTTCAACCAGGCCTGCGCTTGCTCTCTCGACCGAACGTCCGGCTCCATCGCTAGCGCTAACGTTTCCAGTGCCCATTGATTCGACTGCTGATATTTCGTCGCCCACACGTAGCTCACAATGCTGTAGGGCTTTGCATGCAGAGCGACGACGCGGCGATCATCTTGGAGAAGCGCACTCAGCCGATCCTGAATTTCCGGCGTTGGCACGACCCACGCCGTTTCAAAGCGATACGGATCATCTAGAAAAAATTCGCCCAGTCCTTGTCGATAGATTGACGCCTCTGCGGTGCCGCACGTGTTCAATTTATGGACGACCAGCCACTGCCCCGATGCAGACTTGTAAGCCCAACCGAGATGCGAATAGTTGAGTCCGTACTTGCTCAAGTCCTGTCCTGCGCGCGCCAGCAACACTACTTTTGCGCCGCTCGCATTGAGCGCAGTATTTGTGTGCTCGGCAAGGGTCAGACCCTTTGCGATTCGCGTTGCGTCCGGCGGCTTGCTTTCGCAGGAGCGACCGGCCTGTGCCGGTTGCGCAAGCAGCATCGCGGCACACGCAATGGTGGCAAGTTTGAGCAGACGATTAAACAGCGGATTCATGGGTTCGCCTTTCAGTTACTGACACGTTCGTTGCGAAGCAGCGCGCGGCCAATCTCGTTGGGAACGAACGCCACGACCTGACCTGCCACCGACAGCACGGCCCCCGCGGCAATGACGCTGACTGATACGGTTTTGCCAACGCCAAGTGATGTTTTCTCGATGCCTCTGGCCGCGATCTCAACGCTCGCGCGAGCGCCATCGGAAGCGCGCTCCAGCACGCACACGGTGCCGCGTGCGCTGGCTTCGACCGATTTGACGACCAGCGTTGAGCCTGCCACCGAGAGGGCGACGGGCAACGCCACTGCGGCACCGGTTGCCTCGCTGGCACCGGCCCCCGCAGCCACGACGACTGACGCGAGCGGCAGGGCGGACAGGGCGCTAACAGTGGACGCAGCGTCAGCGTTGGCCGCGTACGTCGGAGCGATGGAAATGGTAATCGCCAGCGCCGAGGCGATGATTGCGGCAGTGGACAGTCTGGGTTGAAGTTTCATATTTTTCTCGTGATGTTCTGTTGGGTTCAGTCGGGTGCGACTGGCAATCGCAACGACTTGTTTGAATGACGCAACGTTAGTGTGGAGCACCTTACAGTCCTCCTACATCTGGCGCGTTCTTTAGTAGGTCAAGCGCTCGTTGTGCAACAGCGCCCGCCCGAGTTCACTCGGCACAAACGCAATCGCAGCGCCCGCGACGGAGAGCACTGCGCCCGCGCCCACGACGCTGACTTGGACGGCCTGCCCGGTTCGCAACATCATGCGTTCGGCCATACGACCAGCGATTTCTATCGTAGCGGATGCGCCGTCGGACGCGCGCTCCAATACGCAGATCGTGCCGCGCGCGCTGACTTCGATCGTCTTGACGACGAGCACCGCGCCGCTCGCCGCGAGTGCAACCGGTAGTGCGAGGGCAGACACGCTTGCGCCGACTGCTGACGTGCCCACCGCACCTCCTACCACCAAAACTGACGCAACCGGCAGCGCCGAGAGCGTGCTGATCGCTGAGAGGCCGTCGCCGTTGTGAGCGACGCTTTGCGTGCTGTAGGTTGTGGCGCTGATTGCTATCGAGACAGCCGTCAACGTCAGGCAAAAGTTTTTGTAAATCGCGTTCATCGTATTTCCTTAGCGTGTTTTGTGGGCAATTGAACTAGTGGGAGCCAGAAGCGGAGAGGCTGACCGATTGCGCGGCGCTAGAGCCGCGGGCATTCAGCCGTGCTTCCAGCGTGTTGGCGTCATG
>JAYWAQ010000190.1:0-6058 GCA_043782305.1 Burkholderiales bacterium | reverse complement strand
AATTTTCGTGCATCGTAATGTCGCTAACGTCGTCGCGCACACCGATCTGAATTGCCTGTCGGTGCTGCACTTCGCGGTAGAAATTCTGAAGGTAAAGCAGGTGTTGCTCGTCGGTCACTAGGGTTGCAGCGGCATCGCGGCGGCGTTTGACGGCGAGCGACTTGGCGTCTCTGACAACTGGCTGCAGCACGTTCGCGACACGCTGGAGCGGCATCGCCCGAGCATCGACGAGCTGCCTGATCGCGACAGCAAACTGCGCAAGCTCTGCGAGCTGCATGTGGCCGAGCAAGTGGTGAATGTGGCGCGCACGACGGTGGTTCGCGATGCCTGGTCGCGCGGGCAGGCGCTGGCTGTTCACGGATGCGTCTACGGGCTGGAAGATGGATTGCTGCGTAATCTGGATATTGATTTGACCCATCCCGATACCGTTCGCGAGGTTGCAGCGAAAGCGTTCTCCGCGATTGAGAAGCGGGCTGGCGAAGGCATTGAGGCGTAAGGTGCGGAGCCAACGATGACACGAAATCACTGGATGTTGCTCGGCTTTTTCCTGATGATTTCAGGCATGGTGGCCTATGCCGCACTGCCGATGCCGGGCCGGCTGTTGATCTGGCTGGGGGTTGCGCTGGCGTGGTTCGGCATGGCGATCGCCTTGCAAAACCAACCCTGGTCAGCAAAGGGAAAGCTATTTCTGCAAATATTGATCGGTGCGGCTGCTCTGGCTATCGCCATGAGCGCCACACGGCTGTCTATCGCGGGCATTACCCTGGCTGCGGTGCTGGGCGGCGTCATCGGCGCATTTGCGTCACAATGGAGTATCTGGATCGCCCGCCGTCCTTGAAGTGTTAGACACATTAGGCTTGCACAACCAACACATGCAATTAAAAAATTTCTGGAGAGAACTTCATGTCGGATCCCGTAGTCATCGTTAGTGCAGTGCGTACGCCCATGGGCGGAATGATGGGCGACTTCGCGTCACTGTCGGCCTCCGATCTGGGCGCAGTTGCGATCAAGGCGGCCGTTGAGCGCGCCGGGTTGAAGCCCGAACAAATTGAAGAAGTGATCATGGGCAATTGCCTGATCGCTGGTCAGGGTCAGGCCCCTGCGCGTCAGGCCACGTTGAAGGCCGGTTTGCCCAAGGGAACCGCTGCGCTGACGCTCACCAAAATGTGCGGCTCGGGCATGAAAGCCACACAATTGGCCCATGACGAAATCATGGCCGGAACGCGCGACATCGTCGTCGCAGGCGGCATGGAATCCATGACCAATGCGCCGCACATGTTGCCGAAATCGCGTGCAGGCTATCGCTATGGCGCGGTGCAGATGCTCGACCATATGGCCACCGATGGTCTGGAAGACGCGTATGACCGCAAGGCGATGGGCGTGCACGCCGAAAACTGCGTGAAGAAATACGAATTCACCCGTGAGTCACAAGATGCGTTCGCAATCGCTTCGACCGAGCGCGCCAAGGCCGCAACGGCGAGCGGTGCGTTCAAGTGGGAAGTCGCGCCGGTTACGGTCAAAGGTCGCGCGGGCGACACCGTGATTGATACTGATGAACAACCGCCAAAAGCCAAGCTCGACAAGATTCCCGGCCTGAAACCCGCCTTCGTCAAAGAAGGCACGATCACGGCGGCGAACGCGTCCTCCATCTCCGACGGCGCAGCGGCATTGGTCGTGATGAAGCTCTCGAAAGCCAAAGAGCTTGGCCTGACGCCGATCGCCAAGATCGTAGCCCACGCCGAGCACAGCCAGGAACCGGAATGGTTCACCACGGCTCCGGTCGGCGCGATCAACAACGTATTCAAGAAAACGGGCTGGACGGCAAAAGACGTTGACCTGTTTGAGATTAACGAAGCGTTCGCCACCGTCACCATGGCCGCGATGAAAGAATTCGGCATCCCGCACGACAAAGTAAATATTCACGGCGGTGCCTGCGCATTGGGCCACCCGATTGGCGCATCAGGCGCTCGAATCATCGTCACGCTCATCGGCGCGCTGAAGAAAACCGGCGGCAAAAAAGGCGTGGCGGCGCTCTGCATTGGCGGTGGCGAAGGTATCGCCATGGCCATTGAGATGATCTAGTTCAGCACTGAAAAAAGCGAAGCAGACATGGCGAAGACTGTTCTCGTAATTGGGGCCAATCGCGGTCTCGGGCTTGAATTTGCGAAACAGTACGCGGGCGATGGCTACGACGTCATCGCCACGTGTCGCCGTCCTGCTGAAGCGGCGGAACTTCGCCGCGTCGGCGTACGGCTTGAGGCGCTGGACACCAGTACCTCAAGCTCCATCGACTCGCTCGCGGAGAAACTCAAAGACGACTCCATCGACGTGATGATCTGCAACGCGGGTGTGTACGGCCCGCGCACCGACGGCCTCACCGACCTGCCGACGGAGGATTTCGATCTGGTCATGCGCACCAATGTGCTGGGGCCGTTGCGACTCACGCTGGCGTTCGCAGACAACGTGGCACGAGCACACGGTGCGATGGTGTTCATGTCGTCACGTATGGGCTCGATCTCGACGATGAGCAGCGCCTCGGGCATCGCCTATCGCGCCAGCAAGGCCGCGTTGAACGCGGTGGTGAAAGCGGCGTCGCTGGAACTCGGCAAAAAGGGCGTGCGCGTGCTGGCGCTGCATCCGGGCTGGGTGCGCACTGACATGGGCGGCCCGCAAGCGTCGCTGACGCCGACCGAGAGCGTTGCCGGCATGCGCCACGTGATCGACAAAGCGTCCGACCTTCATGGCGGACTGTACGACAACACGGGGGCGTTGATTCCCTGGTAGCGCATCGCTCGAAAGTAACAGCTTTTTGGTGAAAGCGCCGCTTCATTGGGGCTAACGTAGTAAATGGTATGAAATCGACTTTAGCCCATTTATCCTTCTTGCCCCAACTCGGGCTTGGTTTCAGGCTAAAGTTGCTTGGTGCAGCCAGGTCTAGAAGTCATGCGTAGCGCCCTCGAACTCGTCGCCGCCGCCGAGCGCGAAATCACCACGCTGTCGCTCGAAGAAGTGCGCGCCGCGATGGACGATCCCGACGCCGTCATCGTTGACATTCGCGATGTCCGCGAGCTGTGGCGCGAAGGCAAAATTCCGGGCGCGATCCATTCACCGCGCGGCATGAATGAGTTCTGGATCGACCCGACGAGCCCGTATCACAAGCCGGCTTATGCGAGCGACAAACGCTTCGTGATTTATTGCGCTGGGGCGTGGCGCTCGGCGCTTGAAGCCAAGATGTTTCAGGATATGGGACTGACTAGGGTTGCGCATATGGCCGGCGGATTCACGGCCTGGAAATCGGCGGGACTGCCCGTTGAAGCCGTTGAGCAGAAGCGCGCGCCATGAGCCGTTCCGAAGTTACCCAATTCTTTGACGACTACTGTGCGGCGTTCAACCGTTTGGATGGCGAAGCGATAGCGAATCGCTGGCATGTTCCATCGGGAATTACACACAATGCGAGGACAGGCAGTGATGCGGCGCTCACGTGGTGGCCGGACGAGGAGCCAATGCGCAAGAACATGAATGCGCTCTGCGATCTATACCGCAGCATCGGCTACGACCACGCTCACTACGCAATGGAAGATTTCGTTTCGATGGGCGACCGCCACGCGTTCGCCCTCCTGCACTGGACGATCAAGCGGCAGGACGGCAGCGTGCTGCAGGCGTTCCGCACTGGCTACAACCTGATGCGCACCGACAATGGTCCGAAGGTCATTCTGGTGACGCAGTTCGAAGAAGATATTGACGAGATGAAAACCCATGCTGCTCACTGAAGATCAACGCATGGTGCGCGATAGCGTGCGCTGGTACGTGCAGGAGCAGATCGCGCCGAAGGCTGCTGCGTGGGACAAAGCGCATCACTTTCCGGCGGCGGAACTCAAGGGTCTGGCTGAACTCGGTTGCTACGGAATCGCCGTGCCCGATCAATATGGCGGCGCGGGGCTCGACTACACCTCGCTCGCGATTATTCTCGAAGAAATCGCGGCGGGCGACGGCGGCACCAGCACGGTTGTTTCCGTGAACAACTGCCCCGTGTGCTCCATCATGATGAGCTTCGCGAACGAACAGCAGAAGCAAGATTGGCTCGTGCCACTCGCCCGCGGCGAAATGCTCGGCGCGTTTTGTTTGACCGAACCGCACGCTGGGTCGGACGCCGCCGACCTGCGAACAAAAGCGACGCCAGACGGTGATCACTATGTGTTGAACGGCGTCAAGCAATTCATCACGTCAGGCAAGAACGCCGACGTGGCGATTGTGATGGCGGTCACCGACAAATCAGCAGGCAAGCGCGGTATCAGTGCATTCATCGTGCCAACGAAAACGCCAGGCTACACCGTCGCTCGAATCGAGGACAAGCTCGGTCAGCATTCGAGCGACACGGCACAGATTCTGTTTGAAAATTGCCGCGTTCCGGCGTCGCTACGCATTGGCGACGAAGGCGCGGGTTACAAGATCGCGCTTGCCGGGCTTGAAGGTGGCCGCATTGGTATCGCTTCACAAAGCGTCGGCATGGCGCGCGCTGCGTTCGAGGCCGCCCTTCGGTACGCGAACGAGCGCGCAACCTTCGGCAAGCCTATCTTCGAACATCAATCGGTGCAGTTCAAACTCGCCGACATGGCCACGCAGATCGAAGCGGCGCGGCAACTCACTCATCACGCTGCGAGTCTTAAGGACGCAGGCCAGCCATGCCTCACCCAGGCCGCGATGGCAAAACTCTTCGCCAGCGAAATGGCTGAGCGAATTTGCTCCGATGCGATCCAGATTCACGGCGGTTCCGGCTACGTGACGGACTTTCCTGTCGAGCGAATCTATCGCGACGTTCGTGTGTGCCAGATTTATGAAGGTACGAGCGACATTCAGAAAATATTGATCGGCCGCGGTCTCGCGTCCGGCGCTTACGAAATCTAGGGGGACAGGATATGGCCGGTGCAATCGATTTCTACTTTGACTTCTCGTCACCGTACGGCTATCTCGCCGCCGAGATGATTGAGGATGTCGGGCACCGCGTCAATCGCTCGGTGAACTGGCATCCGATACTGCTGGGCGTCGTGTTCAAGGCGACCGGCGGACAGCCGCTCACGATGGCGCCGATGAAGGGGCCGTATTCGGAGAACGACTTTCGCAGAAGCGCTGCGTTCTACGGGGTTCCGTACAAAGCGCCGAGCGTGTTCCCCATTGCCACGCAGAACCCGGCGCGCGCCGTGCTCTGGATGCAGGAGAAGCATCCGGCGCACGCAAAGAAGTTTGCACTTGAACTCTATCGCGCGTTCTTTCGCGGCGATCGTGACATCAGCAAACTTGACGTCATTGGCGACATCGCAGCGGGCCTTGGCTACAGCGCCGAGGAAGTAATCGCGGCCACGCAATCCGATGACATCAAGGGGAAATTGAAAGCAAATGTGGAAGCCGCAATTGCCACAGGCATTTTCGGTTCGCCCTTTTTCATCGTTGACGGCGAGCAATTCTGGGGCGCGGATCGTTTGCCGATGATGGAGGCGTGGATTACCAAAGGCGCGTGGAAATACTGATGCCAACCATCGAGTCAAAACTGAATCCACGCGATGCCAGCGTGCTCGCGTCGCGACAAGCGATGCAGACGCTGGTGGACGATCTTCGCGCAAAACATGCCGCCGCAGCGCTGGGTGGTGGCGAAGCAGCGCGTGCCAAGCACACGGGGCGTGGCAAGCTGTTGCCGCGTGATCGCGTGAAGCATTTGCTTGATCCGGGCTCACCGTTTCTCGAACTCTCCGGGCTCGCGGCGTACGAGATGTACAACAACGAGTCTCCAGGCGCGGGCATCATCACCGGCATTGGTCGCGTGAGCGGTCGCGAGTGCGTCATCGTCGCCAACGACGCGACGGTCAAGGGCGGAACCTATTACCCGTTGACGGTGAAGAAGCATTTGCGCGCGCAGGAGATTGCAGCGCAGAACAATTTGCCGTGCATTTATCTGGTCGATTCCGGCGGCGCGAATCTGCCGAATCAGGATGAAGTTTTCCCGGATCGCGACCACTTCGGCCGCATCTTCTACAACCAGGCGACGATGAGCGCGGCAGGCATC
>JAYWAQ010000189.1:0-16606 GCA_043782305.1 Burkholderiales bacterium | reverse complement strand
TCACTACGCCCACGTTGACTGCCCCGGCCACGCCGACTACGTCAAAAACATGATTACCGGTGCCGCCCAGATGGACGGCGCCATTCTCGTGTGCTCAGCCGCTGACGGCCCGATGCCACAAACGCGTGAACACATCCTCCTGTCCCGTCAGGTCGGTGTTCCTTACATCGTCGTATTCCTCAACAAATGCGACATGGTTGACGACGCAGAACTGCTCGAACTCGTAGAAATGGAAGTCCGTGAACTTCTATCTAAATACGACTTCCCGGGCGACGACATCCCCATCATCAAAGGCAGCGCCAAGTTAGCCCTTGAAGGCGACAAATCCGAAATGGGTGAGCCCTGCATCGAGCGCTTGGCCGACGCCCTCGACAACTACATCCCCATGCCAATGCGTGCGGTCGACGGTGCCTTCCTCATGCCCGTAGAAGACGTGTTCTCGATCTCCGGTCGTGGCACGGTTGTGACCGGTCGTATCGAGCGCGGCATTGTCAAAGTCGGCGAAGAGATCGAAATCATCGGCCTCAAACCCACGCTCAAGACCATCTGTACCGGTGTTGAAATGTTCCGCAAGCTGCTCGACCAGGGTCAAGCCGGCGACAACGTCGGTATTCTGCTTCGCGGCACCAAGCGTGAAGAAGTCGAGCGTGGCCAAGTGCTCGCCAAACCGGGTTCAATCACCCCGCACACGGATTTCGAATGCGAAATCTACGTGCTGAGCAAAGATGAAGGCGGTCGTCACACCCCGTTCTTCAACAACTACCGTCCCCAGTTCTACTTCCGCACGACTGACGTCACGGGTGCTGTCACCCTGCCCGCCGGAACGGAAATGGTCATGCCTGGCGACAACGTCAAGATGACGGTAGCGCTGATCGCACCGATCGCCATGGAAGAGAAGCTGCGCTTCGCTATTCGTGAAGGTGGTCGCACCGTCGGTGCCGGTGTTGTCTCCAAGATCCTGAAGTAACAATTTACGAATGGGGCGGCTGAAACGCTGTCCCCTAATGTCCAATTGGCCCATTTTTTAGGGGCGTAGCTTAGTGGTAAAGCTACGGTTTCCAAAACCGTCGATGGGGGTTCGATTCCCTCCGCCCCTGCCACTCTTGATTTGCAAAGAGTGGTGCCGTCCCCGAAAGCCAACTAAGCACAGTTGCAAGTTAAGCGATCAAGCATGAACGATACGACAAAAAACTGGGCCATCTTCCTCGCTGCTGGCGTGTGTGTGGCCGCAGGCGTCTACGGTTTCTACCGATTCGCTGAATCGGCATTGGCGCTACGCATGCTGATGGTGATCGCGGGGCTGGCTGTCGGCGCTGGCGTGGCTTACGCGTCGGTACCGGGCAAAGAGTTTGTGCAGTTTGCACGCGAGTCGATTGATGAAGGCAAAAAGGTTGCCTGGCCGACCCGTAAAGAGACCATTCAGATGACGATGATCGTGTTTGCGTTCGCGGTCATCATGGCCATCTTTCTGTTCGGGGTCGACACGGCTATCGGGGCCTTCATTGCGTGGCTCACGTCGCGCAACTAAGCAACACGGATAGCAGCGCAGTAACCGTCGTTTCACTCAAAGGACAACATGGATATCACGCAACTCACGGACAGCGAAGCACAAGTAGCTGAAGTCGTCGCCAAGCCAAAGCGCTGGTACGTCGTGCACGCGTTTTCCGGCTTTGAGAAGACGGTGCAGCGCGCTCTCGTCGAGCGCATTGCGCGCTCCGAGTTTTCGTCGCAGTTCGGTCAGGTCATGGTGCCGGTCGAAGAGGTCGTCGAGATCAAGAACGGCCAGAAATCGATGTCCGAGCGCAAGTTTTTCCCGGGCTACGTGCTCGTTGAGATGGACATGACCGATGAGTCCTGGCATCTGGTGAAAAGCACGCCGAAAGTCACGGGTTTCATTGGCGGCACCGCAACGCGCCCGGCGCCGATTTCGCAAAAAGAAGTCGACACCATCATCAATCAGGTGCAAACCGGTGGTGAGAAGCCCAAGCACAAAGTGTTGTTTGAGGTCGGCGAAGCAGTGCGCGTCAAGGACGGTCCGTTTGCTGACTTTATGGGCAACGTGGAAGACGTGAATTACGAGAAGTCGAAGCTACACGTATCGGTCATGATTTTTGGTCGGGCGACGCCGGTCGAGCTCGAATTCGGTCAGGTAGAAAAAGCATAAATTGAATAAGTCGTAGTGGCCCGCGGATGTGGGCGACTACTTTTTAACGGGGAGAGCGTCGTAACCAATCGGCGCTCGTTTGCACCCAAAACCAGGAGCCATCATGGCAAAGAAAATAGTCGGCTTTATCAAGCTGCAAGTCCCAGCAGGAAAGGCGAATCCGTCGCCACCAATCGGTCCGGCCCTCGGCCAGCGCGGTCTCAACATCATGGAATTCTGCAAAGCGTTTAACGCGCAGACCCAGGGGATGGAGCCCGGCATGCCTATTCCGGTGACCATCACCGCATTCGCTGACAAGAGTTTCACCTTTGTCATGGGTACGCCACCGGCGACCTACCTGATCAAGAAAGAATCGAAAGTTACCAAGGGCTCGCCTACGCCGCACACCACGAAGGTCGGCTCGCTGACCCGTGCTCAGGCCGAGGCTATAGCCAAAGTCAAGATGCCGAACCTGACTGCTGGCGACATGGATGCGGCTGTACGCACCATCGCAGGCAGCGCCCGCTCAATGGGCATCACCGTCGAAGGAGTGAAGTAATCATGGCCAAAATGACGAAACGCGCCAAAGCGCTCGAAGGCAAAGTTGATCGCAACAAGTTCTACCCGGTTGTTGATGCGCTGACACTGGCCAAAACCACCGCTACCGCGAAATTCAACGAGTCGATTGACGTCGCGATCAATCTGGGTATTGATGCCAAGAAATCAGATCAAACCGTTCGCGGTTCGGTCGTAATGCCTTCCGGCACTGGCAAGACCGTTCGCGTCGCCGTATTCGCGCAAGGTGCCAAGGCCGAAGAAGCCAAAGCAGCGGGTGCTGATGTGGTCGGTTTCGAAGACCTCGCGGAGCGCGTCAAGGGCGGCTTCATGGAATTCGACGTCGTTATCGCATCGCCTGACGCAATGCGCATTGTTGGCACGCTCGGTCAAATTCTCGGCCCACGTGGTTTGATGCCAAACCCGAAAGTCGGCACCGTGAGTGCAGACGTGGCCAACGCCGTCAAAAACGCCAAAGCCGGTCAGGTTCAGTACCGTACCGACAAGGCAGGTATCGTGCATGCGACGCTAGGTCGTGCTTCGTTTGAAGTTTCTGCGCTTGAGATCAACTTGCGCGCCTTGGTAGAAGCGTTGCAAAAGGCTAAGCCTGCATCGTCCAAAGGCGTGTATTTGCGAAAAGTTAGCGTGTCCAGCACGATGGGTTCCGGTGTCCGCGTGGATACCGGTGCCTTTGGTGCGGCACAGGCAGCACAGTAAGCGCTGCTAAAAAAGATTGGTGGGCTAGCACGTTCGTTCGCGAGTTTGCTGGGCCATCCAAGACCGTTGGCGAGCTCTGATTTTCAGGGCACTTAATCGAGCGTTCACTTTGCGGTGAACACAGCCAACGCAGATGGTGATCCCGCTGTAGAAAAATTTGTGTGTAGTGTCAAAACAGGTACTGCGCAGGGATTGGATGCGGCAAGGTCGCTGAAACCCGCCCGTCACGGTCAAAACGATCATGATGGGTTTGACAGGAGATTAACTTGAGTCTAAATCGCACTGAAAAAGCCGCGGTCATCGACGAAGTCAGAGCCCAAGTGATTGAAGCTCAGACCCTCGTGGTGGCTGAATATCGCGGCACGACGGTTAAGGATATGACCAAATTGCGCGCAACCGCTCGTGCGCAAGGCGTTTACCTGCACGTGTTGAAAAACTCGCTTGCTCGTCGCGCCGTGGTCGGGACGCCGTTTGAGGTGGCTGCTGGACAAATGTCCGGCCCACTGATTTACGGTTTCTCCACCGATGCCGTAGCTGCCGCTAAAGTCATTAGCGACTTCGCCAAAACCAACGACAAGCTCGTGGTCAAAGCGGGCGCGTTTGATGGCAAATTGCTCGACAAAGCTGGCGTTGCATCGCTCGCCTCGATCCCGAGCAAGGAAGTATTGCTGGCGCAAATTGCTGGTCTGTTGATGTCGCCGGTATCGCGTATTGCACGCGTATTGGCTGCCGTATCCGAGAAGCGTGCAGGGCCTGCCGCTGAAGCTGTTGCTGCTGAACCAACCGCTGCCTGAACCCAATCGCACATTCAAATTAACTAAAGACTTAGGAGCCAAACATGGCATTCAATAAAGATGACTTCCTCGCCGCACTCGACACGATGTCGGTGATGGATCTGAACGATCTCGTAAAAGCGATCGAAGAGAAATTCGGCGTATCGGCTGCTGCAATGTCGGCACCGGCTGCCGGTGGTGGCGGTGCCGCCGCTGCTGTGGTTGAAGAGAAGACCGAGTTTGACCTCGTTCTGACCGAAATCGGCGCGAACAAAGTGAGCGTGATTAAAGCGGTTCGCGAAATCACCGGTCTGGGCCTCAAAGAAGCCAAAGATCTGGTTGACGGCGCGCCGAAGACGGTTAAAGAGGCGATGCCAAAAGCTGATGCTGAAGCCGCCAAGAAGAAGATCGAAGACGCAGGTGCCAAGGCCGAAGTCAAATAATTTCGGCTCGGTGCAAGGGGCCGGAGAGGTTGTAAAACCTCGTCGGCCCCTAGCCATTTGTGAAGAGTGTTCCCGTTTGATCGAATTGGCCCAGCGGCCAACTAGTCAAACGAGAGCCTTCTCCAGCTCCCGCAACCGCGCGAATCCATTGTCCTGGATTCGCCCCGGTCGCGCCTCTCGCTTCCACAGTTGAGGAACATATGACGTACGCCTTCGCCGAAAAAAAACGAATCCGCAAAAGCTTTGGTTCACGCACCGATGTATTGCCGGTGCCCTATCTCCTTCACACGCAGCTTGCTTCCTACAACGAGTATCTGCAGGAAGGGGTTAGCCAGCCGAACCGCAAAAATGTCGGCCTTGAGTCCGCGTTCACGTCGATTTTCCCGATCTCCAGCCACAATGGCTTTGCCAAGCTCGAATACGTGCACTACACACTGGCGACGCCACCGTTTGACGTCGTCGAATGCCAGCAGCGTGGCTTGACCTTCGCCTCGCCTGTGCGCGCCAAAGTTCGCCTGATTATTTATGATCGCGAAGCGGCCAAAGACACGGTTAAAGAGATCAAGGAGTCCGAGGTTTACATGGGCGAAATGCCGCTCATGACAGAGAACGGCTCGTTTGTGATCAACGGCACCGAGCGCGTGATCGTGTCGCAGTTGCACCGTTCACCGGGCGTGTTTTTCGAACACGACAAGGGCAAAACCCACAGCTCTGGCAAACTGCTGTTCTCTGCACGCGTGATTCCGTATCGCGGCTCATGGCTCGACTTCGAATTTGACCCGAAGGACTTCCTGTATTTCCGTATTGACCGTCGTCGCAAGATGCCGGTGACGATTCTGCTGAAAGCCTTGGGGTTGACGGAAGAGGAAATCCTCGCGCGTTACTTCAAGTTTGACGATTTGTATTTCACGCCGAAGGGCAATGAACTCGCGTTCGTGCCAGAGCGCGTCAAAGGCGAAATCGCTCGTTTTGACATCACCACGGCTGATGGCACCGTTGTGGTTGCCAAAGACAAACGCGTGACTGCGAAGCACATCCGCGATCTGCAGAACGCCAAGGTCGAACGCCTGTCTTTACCGACAGACGAGGTCTACGGACGCATCGTTGCTACCAACGTGATCGATAAAGAGACCGGTGAAGTGGTTCTCAAGGCCAACGAAGAGTTGACCGAAGAGTCGCTGAAGAAACTGGTTGAAGCCGGCATCAGCCAAATTCGTACGCTCTACATCAACGAGCTGGACGAGGGCCCGTGGATTTCGATGACGCTGCGCACGGATGACGTACCAGATCGTACGACGGCGCGGGTTGCCATCTATCGCATGATGCGTCCAGGCGAGCCGCCTACTGCCGAAGCGGTGGAAGCATTGTTCACGCGCCTGTTCTTCAATCCTGACACGTATGACTTGTCACGCGTGGGTCGCATGAAGTTCAACCGCCGCGTTGGTCGCGAAGAGATCGAGGGCCCGATGGTGTTGACCCACGAAGACATCTTCGACACTGTTCGAATCATTCTCGATCTGCGTAACGGTCGCGGTCAGGTGGACGATATCGATCACCTAGGTAATCGCCGCGTGCGTAGCGTTGGCGAACTTGCTGAGAACCAGTTCCGCAGCGGACTGGCGCGTGTTGAGCGTGCGGTGAAAGAGCGTCTTGGCCAGGCCGAGAGCGAAAACCTGATGCCGCATGACTTGATCAATGCCAAGCCAATTTCGGCGGCGATCAAGGAGTTCTTTGGCTCCAGCCAACTCTCGCAGTTCATGGATCAAACCAATCCATTGTCAGAAATTACGCACAAGCGTCGCGTCTCCGCACTCGGCCCGGGCGGTTTGACGCGCGAGCGCGCTGGCTTCGAAGTCCGTGACGTACATCCGACGCACTACGGCCGGGTGTGCCCGATCGAGACGCCAGAGGGGCCGAACATCGGCCTGATCAATTCGCTTGCACTATTTGCTCGCGTGAATGATTACGGCTTCATCGAGACCCCTTACCGCAAGGTAGTCGACGGTTCGGTCACCAGCGAAATCACCTACCTCTCGGCGATTGAAGAGAGTAACTACGTAATCGCGCAGGCGAACTCGGAGCTTGATGACAAAGGGCGTCTGACCGGTGAGTTTGTGTCCTGCCGTATTAAGGGCGAGTCGACGCTGATGCCAGCGTCGGAAGTGACCTACATGGACGTTGCGCCGTCGCAGATCGTCTCCGTCGCCGCATCGTTGATTCCGTTCCTTGAGCACGATGACGCGAACCGCGCACTGATGGGCTCAAACATGCAGCGTCAGGCCGTGCCTTGTTTGCGTCCGGAAAAGCCATTTGTGGGCACGGGCGTTGAGCGCACAGCTGCAATTGACTCCGGCACTGTGGTCACCGCGAAGCGCGGTGGCAAGGTGGACTACGTTGATGCGTCTCGTGTGGTGATTCGAGTCAACGATTCTGAGGCCGCTTCGAGTGACGCGGGCGTGGACATCTACAACCTCGTCAAGTACACGCGCTCCAATCAGAACACCAATATCAACCAGCGTCCGTTGGTGAAAGTTGGCGACAACATTGTTAAAGGTGACGTGATCGCCGACGGCGCGTCCACTGACAAGGGCGAGCTCGCCCTTGGTCAGAACATGTTCGTCGCGTTTATGCCGTGGAACGGCTACAACTACGAAGACTCGATCCTGATCTCTGAGCGTGTCGTGGCTCAAGACCGCTACACCTCGATTCACATCGAAGAGTTGACCGTAGTCGCACGCGACACGAAGCTCGGCTCCGAAGAAATCACGCGTGACATTTCGAGCCTTGGCGAAACGCAGCTGACGCGTCTCGACGAGTCGGGCATCGTCTACATCGGTGCTGAAGTTGAGGCGGGCGACGTGCTGGTCGGTAAGGTCACACCAAAAGGCGAAACAACGCTGACCCCGGAAGAGAAACTATTGCGCGCTATCTTCGGTGAGAAAGCCAGCGACGTTAAAGACACGTCACTACGCGTTCAATCGGGTATCGCTGGTACCGTGATTGACGTGAAGGTCTTCACACGTGAGGGCATCGAGCGTGACAAGCGCGCCCAGCTCATCATCGATGAAGACTTGCGCGGATTCAAGAAGGACCTCGCAGATCAATTGCGCATCGTCGAGAACGATGCGTTCGAGCGCCTTGAGCGCTTGTTGATCGGCAAGGTTGCCAGTGGTGGCCCGAAGAAACTTGCTAAAGGCACGAAGCTTGATAAAGATTATCTGACCTCAGTTGGTCGCTACGACTGGTTCGACCTGCGTTTGGCGGACGACGATGTCGCGCGACAGCTCGAAGCCGTCAAGGACAGTCTGACCGCGACTCGCGTCAATTTCGACTCTGCGTTTGAGCAGAAGAAGCGCAAGCTCACGCAGGGCGATGAGCTACCCGCTGGTGTGCTCAAGATGGTTAAGGTTTACGTCGCCGTTAAGCGTCGTTTGCAGCCCGGTGACAAGATGGCCGGTCGCCACGGTAACAAGGGGGTGGTCTCGAAGATCGTTCCTGTGGAAGACATGCCGCATATGGCTGATGGTACGACGGTAGACGTTGTCCTCAATCCACTGGGTGTGCCGTCACGGATGAACGTCGGTCAAATTCTTGAGGTACACCTTGGCTGGGCCGCGAAAGGTATCGGTAACAAGATCGACGCGATGCTGAAGCAACAAACCAACGTGAAAGAAATTCGCGGTTTTGTCGAAAACATTTATCACAACGTGGGTGCCAAGCAAGACATCTCAGAGTTCACCGACGGTGAAGTGACCGAACTTGCTACCAACTTGCGCCACGGTCTGCCGTTCGCGACTCCAGTGTTCGACGGCGCAAACGAAGGCGAAATCAAGAGCATGCTCAAGCTCGCCGACTTACCTCAGTCGGGCCAGATCACGTTGTACGATGGTCGTACCGGCGAGGCGTTTGATCGCCCGGTGACTGTCGGTTACATGCATGTGTTGAAACTGCATCACCTTGTAGACGACAAGATGCACGCCCGTTCCACCGGTCCCTACAGCCTCGTGACGCAGCAACCACTGGGCGGCAAAGCCCAGTTTGGTGGTCAGCGTTTCGGTGAGATGGAGGTGTGGGCACTTGAAGCATATGGCGCGGCGTACACGCTGCAAGAGATGCTCACCGTCAAATCCGATGACGTCAACGGTCGTACCAAGGTGTACGAAAACATCGTGAAGGGCGAGCACAAGATCGAAGCCGGCATGCCGGAATCGTTCAACGTGCTAGTCAAGGAAATCAGGTCGCTCGGTATCGATATCGACCTGGTCCGTAAGTAACTCCAAGCCAAAGGGAAATTCATGAACGCCTTGTTAGACCTGTTCAAACAGACGACCCCGAACGAAGAGTTCGACGCCATCAAAATCGGCCTTGCCTCACCAGAGCGCATTCGCTCGTGGTCGTTCGGCGAGGTCAAAAAGCCTGAGACCATCAACTACCGCACGTTCAAACCTGAGCGTGACGGTTTGTTCTGCGCCAAGATTTTCGGGCCAATCAAGGATTACGAATGCCTGTGCGGCAAGTACAAACGCCTGAAACACCGCGGCGTGATCTGCGAAAAGTGCGGAGTTGAAGTCACGCTGACGAAAGTGCGCCGCGAGCGCATGGGTCATATCGAATTGGCCTCGCCCGTCGCGCACATCTGGTTCCTGAAGTCACTGCCGTCGCGCCTGGGCATGGTGCTCGACATGACGCTCCGCGATATCGAACGCGTTCTGTATTTCGAAGCCTTCGTGGTTGTTGATCCAGGCTTGACGCCGCTGCAACGGGGTCAGTTGCTCACGGAAGACGACTACATCGCGAAAACTGAAGAATTTGGTGATGATTTCCGTGCACTGATGGGCGCAGAAGCCGTTCGCGAACTGCTGGGTTCGATCCATGTGGCCGAAGATTCTGAGCGGTTGCGTGGCGAGCTCGGCGCAACTTCATCTGAAGCCAAGATCAAGAAAATCTCGAAGCGTCTCAAAGTGCTCGAAGCGTTTCAAAAGTCAGGCATCAAGCCCGATTGGATGGTGCTTGAAGTATTGCCGGTTCTTCCGCCAGAGCTTCGTCCTCTGGTGCCGTTGGACGGTGGTCGTTTCGCGACCTCCGATCTGAACGATTTGTATCGTCGTGTGATCAACCGTAACAATCGCCTCAAGCGCTTGCTGGAATTGAAAGCACCGGACATCATCGTGCGCAACGAAAAGCGCATGCTGCAAGAGTCCGTTGATTCGTTGCTTGACAATGGCCGTCGTGGCAAAGCAATGACTGGCGCGAACAAGCGTCCGCTCAAGTCGCTTGCCGACATGATCAAAGGTAAGTCAGGTCGCTTCCGTCAAAACTTGCTGGGTAAGCGCGTTGACTATTCGGGGCGCTCTGTGATCGTCGTAGGCCCGCAGCTCAAACTGCATCAATGCGGTCTGCCGAAGAAAATGGCGCTTGAGCTATTCAAGCCCTTCATCTTTAATCGCCTCGAGCAAATGGGCGAAGCGAAAACGATCAAAGAGGCCAAACGCCGCGTTGAGAGTGAAGATCCGCTGGTTTGGGACTTGCTCGAAGAGGTCATCCGCGAGCATCCGGTGCTGTTGAACCGCGCGCCGACCTTGCATCGTCTTGGCATTCAAGCGTTTGAGCCGGTGCTGATTGAAGGCAAAGCGATTCAGTTGCATCCGCTCGTCTGTACAGCGTTCAACGCCGACTTCGACGGCGACCAAATGGCTGTACACGTGCCATTGTCGCTGGAAGCGCAAGCCGAAGCTCGCACTTTGATGCTTGCGTCGAACAACGTTTTGTTGCCGTCCAACGGTGACCCATGTATTGTGCCCTCACAAGACATCGTGCTGGGCCTGTACTACGCGACTCGCGAAAAAATCAACGCACGCGGCGAAGGCATGATGTTCGCCGATGTGCTTGAGGTTTCACGCGCTTACGAAACGCGTATGGTTGAGTTGCACGCCAAAGTGATGGTACGCATTCGTCAGGTCACCTTTGGTCCGAATGGCGAAAAGATTGATCAGATCAAGCGCGAAGACACGACTGTTGGCCGTGCGTTGCTCTCCGACATCCTGCCTGAAGGCTTGCCGTTCTCGGTTATCAACAAGCCGTTGAAGAAGAAGGAAATCTCCAAGCTCATCAACGCCAGTTTCCGTCGCTGCGGCCTTCGTGCCACGGTGGTGTTCGCTGACAAATTGATGCAGGCGGGCTTCCGTCTGGCAACGCGCGCAGGCTTCTCGTTTGCGGCGGATGACATGCTCATTCCGCCAGAGAAGCAGGGCATCATTGTTAACGCCGAAGCCCAAGTCAAAGAGATTCAGCAGCAGTACGCTTCTGGCCTCGTGACCTCGGGTGAGCGCTACAACAAAGTAGTCGACATCTGGGGCGCCGCTGGCGACGACATCGCACGCGCCATGATGACGCGCCTCGGCTCCGAAATGGTCACTGACCGTGACGGTAAACAGGTACGCCAGGACTCGTTCAACTCCATCTACATGATGGCGGACTCTGGCGCGCGCGGCTCGGCCGCGCAGATTCGTCAGCTAGCAGGGATGCGTGGTTTGATGGCGAAGCCAGATGGCTCCATCATCGAAACGCCTATCACCGCGAACTTCCGCGAAGGCCTCAACGTTCTCCAATACTTCATCTCGACCCACGGTGCTCGTAAAGGCTTGGCGGATACAGCGTTGAAGACTGCGAACTCGGGTTACCTTACGCGCCGTCTGGTAGACGTGACGCAGGATCTCGTGGTTACCGAGCACGATTGCGGAACGACCGAAGGAATGGTCATGAAAGCCGTTGTTTCGGGCGGCGAAGTGATCGAATCGTTGCGTGACCGTATCCTCGGTCGGACCACGATTGGTGATGTGATGCACCCCGAGACGGGCAAAGTGGTAGTTGAATCAAACTTCACTCTCACGGAAGATGAAGTTGATTTGATCGAAAGCCTCGGTATCGACGAAGTCAAAACACGCTCGCCATTGACTTGCGCCACACGCCACGGTTTGTGCGCCAAGTGCTACGGTCGCGACCTCGGCCGTGGTCAGTTGGTCAGTGCGGGTGAAGCGGTCGGCGTTATCGCTGCCCAATCCATCGGCGAACCAGGCACACAGCTCACGATGCGTACGTTCCACATCGGCGGCGCGGCATCGCGTACCGCTGCGGCTAGCACCGTTGAAACGAAGTCGGCGGGTACGGCGAACTTTGCCGGCGCAATGCGCTACGTAAAGAACGCGGGCGGTGACAAGATTGTTATTGCTCGTTCCGCAGAAGTCGTGATTTCTGACGGCAGCCGTGAGCGTGAGCGTCACAAGGTGCCATATGGTGCGAAGCTCCTTGTTGAGGACGGCAAGGTGGTGAAAGCCGGTGTGATTCTCGCTGAATGGGACGCCACGGCGCGCCCGATTCTTACCGAATTTCAGGGCCGCGTTAAGTTCGAAAACGTTCAGGAAGGCCTGACCGTTGCCAAACAGACCGATGACGTCACGGGTATTTCCACTTTGGTGGTGATCGATGCGAAGCGTCGCGTGGGCTCGCAATCCAAGGGGGTTCGTCCGCAGTTGAAACTTGTCGACGCCAAAGGCAATGAGATTAAGCCTGCTGGTTCAGATACGCCATTGACTATCACCTTCCAGATTGGCTCGATCATTCTCGTGAAGGATGGACAGGAAGTTGCACCGGGCGACATGCTCGCGCGGATGCCAATGGAAACGTCGAAAACTCGCGACATCACGGGCGGCTTGCCGCGTGTGGCTGAGCTGTTCGAGGCGCGCTCGCCGAAAGATGCTGGCATGCTGGCTGAAGTCACAGGCACGGTTTCCTTCGGTAAAGACACCAAGGGCAAGCAACGTCTGGTCATCAAGGATATGGAAGGCGTTTCGCACGAATTCCTGATCCCGAAGGAGAAGGCAGTCATGGCCATTGACGGTCAGGTCGTGAACAAGGGTGAAGCGATCGTAGACGGCCCTGCCGATCCGCACGACATTCTGCGTTTGCTGGGTGTGGAAGCGCTCACCAAGTACGTGATCGACGAAGTGCAAGAGGTTTATCGTCTGCAAGGCGTGAAGATCAACGACAAACACATCGAGGTGATTGTTCGCCAGATGCTGCGTCGTGTGACCATCTCCCAAGCGGGCGATACCAAATACATTCTGGGCGAGCAGGTTGAGCGCGCGGAATTGTTTGCGGAGAATGATCGTGTCAAAGCCGCGGATAAAGCGCCGGCTCAGTACGATCACATCCTGCTCGGCATCACCAAGGCGTCGTTGTCTACGGACTCCTTCATCTCGGCGGCATCGTTCCAGGAAACCACTCGCGTGTTGACCGAAGCTGCCATCATGGGCAAACGGGACAATCTGCGTGGACTCAAGGAAAACGTCATCGTAGGACGACTGATTCCGGCAGGTACGGGTTTGGCTTACCATCGTCTGCGTCAGCAGAATTTGGCTGCAGACCTCATCGATACGTCAATCTTGACAAGCGCTGAGCCTGACGTCGTAGACGAAGTAACTGCAAGCGCAGCCTAACCGAGCGTGACAAGGACTGCCGAATTCGGCAGTCCTTCCTTAACGGGTTTAGAGCGAGTTTACGAACTCGCCTCTTGACGAAAAAATCGACAGCGGTCTATAATCGCGGTTCTCTAAAAGCTTGGTTGCCAACAGTAGCAGCCAAGTTCAACAAAAAAACGAAGGCTAAATATGCCAACCATCAATCAGCTCGTGCGCCAGGGGCGCACACCGGTCGTTGTTAAAAGCAAAAGTCCGGCGCTAGAAAAAGGCCCGCAAAAGCGCGGCGTGTGCACCCGTGTGTACACGACTACTCCGAAAAAGCCAAACTCAGCCTTGCGTAAGGTCGCCAAAGTGCGTCTGACCAACGGTTTTGAGGTGATTTCTTACATCGGCGGCGAAGGCCACAATCTGCAAGAACACTCAGTCGTGCTCATTCGCGGTGGTCGCGTCAAGGATCTTCCGGGTGTGCGCTACCACATGGTGCGCGGCTCGCTCGATACGGCTGGCGTTAAAGATCGCAAGCAATCACGCTCGAAGTACGGCGCGAAAGCTCCGAAAAAAGCGTATCACCCAAGCCTAATTTTTCATCGAGCCGTCGCAGCCAAGAGTTGCTCGGCCCACCAAGCGCGGATAGAGCTCTAGAGTGCCGCGCTTCTTACTTTTTTTGAGGATGGTTTAAATGCCCCGCCGTCGTGAAGTACCGAAACGCGACATCCTGCCGGATCCCAAGTTTGGCAATGTCGAAATCTCCAAGTTTATGAACGTCATCATGACTGCTGGTAAAAAGGCGGTCGCAGAGCGCATTGTTTACGGCGCGCTGGACATCATTAGCAAAAAAGGCGGCAAAGATCCGCTTGACGTGTTCTCCACAGCGCTTGGCAATGCCAAGCCGATGGTTGAAGTGAAGAGCCGCCGTGTTGGCGGCGCCAACTTTCAGGTGCCAGTCGAGGTTCGTCCGTCGCGTCGTTCCGCGCTCTCAATGCGCTGGATCCGTGATGCGGCGCGTAAACGTGGCGAAAAATCCATGGGTGCCCGCTTGGCGAATGAGTTGCTGGAGGCCGCTGAAGGCCGTGGTGGCGCTGTAAAGAAGCGTGAAGAAGTCCATCGTATGGCTGAGGCTAACAAGGCGTTCTCGCACTTCCGCTTCTAGTCTTTTTGAATTTTGGCTTGCCCCGCCACGAGTGGGGTAAAGCCGTTTGGTGATCGCTATGCCCCGTATTACTCCCATCAGTCGCTATCGCAACATCGGTATTTCCGCGCACATTGACGCAGGCAAGACTACGACCACTGAGCGCATCTTGTTCTATACCGGTGTTTCGCACAAAATTGGCGAAGTTCATGATGGCGCAGCCACAATGGACTGGATGGAGCAGGAGCGCGAGCGCGGCATCACGATTACGTCTGCCGCTACGACCTGCTTCTGGAAAGGGATGGATAAAAACTTCCCTGAGCATCGTATCAACATCATTGATACGCCGGGCCACGTTGACTTCACGATTGAGGTTGAGCGCTCGATGCGTGTGCTTGACGGCGCGTGCATGGTTTACTGTGCCGTGGGTGGTGTTCAGCCGCAATCGGAGACGGTGTGGCGTCAGGCCAACAAGTACAAAGTGCCGCGTCTTGCGTTCGTCAACAAGATGGATCGCACGGGCGCTGACTTCTTCAAGGTGTATGACCAGATGCGCGGTCGTCTGAAGGCGAACCCGGTTGTCATGCAGGTGCCAATCGGTGCCGAGGAAAACTTTCAGGGTGTGATTGATCTCGTTCGTATGAAAGCGATCTATTGGGATGAAGCGTCCCAGGGCATGAAGTACGAGGCTCGCGACATCCCGGCTGAACTGCTTGCGACCGCTGAGGAGTGGCGCGCCAAGATGGTTGAGTCCGCTGCTGAGGCGAACGAAGAGCTGATGAACAAGTACCTTGAGGAAGGTAACTTGAGCGAGGCTGACATCAAAGCTGGTATTCGTATCCGTACGATCGCCAGTGAAATCGTACCGATGATGTGCGGTTCTGCCTTTAAAAATAAAGGCGTTCAAGCCATGCTTGACGCGGTCATTGAGTACATGCCTGCGCCTACGGATATTCCGCCGGTCGGTGGTATGGACGACGATGACAAGCCTGTTGTCCGTCAGGCGAGCGACGAAGAAAAATTCTCCGCTCTTGCGTTCAAGATCATGACTGATCCGTACGTCGGTCAGCTCATCTTCTTCCGTGTTTACTCTGGCGTGGTGAAGTCGGGCGACACGATTTACAACCCAATCAAGGGCAAGCGCGAACGCATCGGTCGTCTGTTGCAGATGCACGCCAACGAGCGTCAAGAGCTTGAAGAAGTGCGCGCTGGCGACATCGCTGCAGCGGTGGGTTTAAAGGAAGCGACGACGGGTGACACGCTCTGTGATCCGTCGGCGTTGATTACGCTTGAGCGCATGATTTTCCCCGAGCCTGTGATCTCGCAGGCCGTCGAGCCGAAAACGAAGGCAGACCAGGAAAAGATGGGCATGGCGCTGGGGCGTTTGGCCAAGGAAGATCCTTCTTTCCGCGTTCGCACGGATGAAGAGTCGGGCCAAACCATCATCGCCGGTATGGGTGAGTTGCACCTTGAGATCCTTGTGGATCGCATGAAGCGCGAATTCGGCGTTGAAGCGAGCGTTGGTAAGCCGCAGGTGGCTTATCGCGAAACGATTCGCAAACTCGCGGAAATTGAAGGCAAGTTCGTCAAACAGTCCGGTGGGCGCGGACAGTACGGTCACGTCTGGCTCAAGGTTGAGCCGAATGAGCCAGGTAAAGGCTTTGAATTTATCGACGCGATCAAAGGCGGTGTGGTTCCTCGAGAATACATCCCTGCGGTGAACAAGGGCGTGGTTGAAACGCTCACCAATGGTGTGGTTGCGGGCTTCCCGGTGGTTGACGTCAAGGTCACCTTGTTTGACGGCTCGTATCACGAAGTTGACTCGAACGAAAACGCGTTCAAGATGGCCGCGTCGATTGCGTTCAAGGACGGTATGCGTAAAGCAAATCCGGTTCTGCTTGAACCAATGATGGCGGTTGAAGTGGAAACTCCGGAAGACTACGCTGGCACGGTGATGGGTGATTTGTCGTCACGCCGCGGCATGGTGCAAGGTATGGATGACATCCTTGGCGGCAAGATCATCAAGGCTGAAGTGCCGCTCTCTGAGATGTTCGGTTACTCGACTTCGTTACGTTCCGCCACACAGGGCCGCGCGACGTACACGATGGAATTCAAGCACTACACCGAAGCGCCGCGCAATGTAGCCGAAGCCGTTACAAAAGCCAAAGCAGGTTAGTTAGCAGTCTAAATTTAACCAACCCGATGGCCGCCGATCGTAGTGGCCGTTTTGAACAGCAAATTAAGGAAACGAAATCATGGCAAAAAGCAAGTTTGAGCGAACGAAGCCACATGTGAATGTAGGCACGATTGGGCACGTTGATCACGGCAAGACCACGTTGACGGCAGCGATCACGACCGTGTTGTCACGC
>JAYWAQ010000188.1:0-2179 GCA_043782305.1 Burkholderiales bacterium | reverse complement strand
CCGCGCACGCGCGCGTCGGCGGCGATGCGCTCAAGTTCGCCAGCGTTGCGCGCGATGAGCGTGAGTTCCATGCCGCGCTGTGCCCAGAGGCGAATGGCCGCTTGCGCGACAGCGGACGTTGCGCCCACCACCACGACGTTCGTCTTATTCATGGTGCCAAATCCTGTGAAGCGGTGACGCGCCGCCAGAAAGACGACGAAATCGCCGGATCGCGCGCTGCCTCCAGCTCGCGCCATTGCGGGAAAAATCGTTGAAACATGGCGGCGGCCATACGCGCGTCTTTCGCCGGATAGACGCGCCCACCCGCATCCGCCACCATCGCGTCAGCACGATCAAGCGCACGACGATCCTTTTCATTGGGGGCGGGAATGTCGAGCGTGACCGTAGTTCCCGCCATCGGGAAGCTCATCAGTCCGGGTGACGGCTTATCGCCAAAAGTCTTGATCACGCCGAGGTAACTTGCCACCTGCGCTTCGCGCAAATGCGTGAGAATTTTTGGCACGGTTTCTCGTGCGGCGGCGGTCGGAACGACGAATTGATATTGCACAAAACCACGTTTGCCATAAGCGCGATTCCACCCGTTCACCGCATCGAGCGGAAAGAAGAATTGCCACAGTGGAATCGTCTCGCGCGTCGCGGTGCGCATGGCCTGCGCGCGGTAGTAGAGCGCGTTGAAAGTCCTCGCGCTCCATGTGCCGAGCAGCCAGCGTGGCGCATCCATTGGCATTGTGAGAAGAGCGGGTTGCGGTGCAAGCCACTCCTTGGGGCCGCTGCAATGCCGTCCGCGAAAGAACACGCCGCGCAGATTTGGGTCGAGCGTATCAATCCAGCCGACGGTGTATTCCCAATCTTTGCTCGCCTCATCGAGCGCGAGATAGTCGTCAATCGTGCCGTCGCCGCCAAAGAGTTTTGTGTCTTGCTCTATGCCGGGGCCGGGAACGCGTTTTAATTGAAGCTTGACTTCATTTACTAAACCGGTCAGCCCAAGCCCGCTGATAGTCGCACCAAACAACGCGTCCGACGGCGACAAAGTTTGCGTTGATTGCCAGTCTGAACGCGAGAGTTTGATCTCGCGAACGAAGCGGCCAAATGTGCCGTTGACGTGATGGTTTTTCCCATGCACATCGTTGGCAATCGCGCCACCGACCGTGACATAGCGAGTACCCGGAACAACCGGCGGAAACCAACCTCGCGGTAGCATGGCCTCCGCGATGTCCGCGAGCGACGCGCCTGCTTCGCAGGCCAGTACGCCTTCTGTCTCATCAAACGCCAGCAACCGGTCACGACGAAAGGTGTGCAGCAAGGTGCCGCCATCGTTGACGCAAACGTCGCCGTAACTGCGGCCCAGACCGCGTGGGAGAAAGCTCGTCGCGGCGCTGCTGGCAAACGTGCTGCCGTTGGCGAACGCGTGTGTGTGTGAGGCGCTGTAACCGCGCCCCCAGGGTTGATCGAGCGAAAGGGGATTCACGTTAGCGCTTTAATCCAGCAGCAACGGAATCCACAACGTTCCCAAAATTGCGAGCAAACAGATCGCAATGATCGCCAGCCATACATTCGTCCAACCCGTACTCGTTTGAACGACCACGGGGGCAGGCGGCGGATTTCGCTGCTCCAACGCCTGATGAATCAAACGCGGCACTTGTGGCAGCGCCGATGAGAGATATGGTGCCTGCTCAATCAGGCGCTGCCACATCGCTTCCGGCCCGACCTGATCGCGCATCCATTTCTCCAGGAAAGGTTGCGCGGTCGCCCATAAATCAAGGTAGGGATCGAGCTGACGACCGAGGCCCTCAACGTTGAGCAAAGTCTTCTGCAACAACACCAGTTGCGGCTGAATCTCCACGTTAAATCGTCGCGACACCTGAAACAGTCGGAGCAGCACTTTGCCAAACGAAATATCAGCCAGCGGACGATCAAAAATCGGCTCGCAGACGCTCCTCACTGCGCTTTCCAGCTCGTCAACGCGCGTACCCGGCGGCACCCAGCCAGACTCGATGTGCGCAGTGGCAACACGCCGATAATCGCGCCGGAAAAACGCTAAAAAATTCTCGGCCAGATAGCGCCGGTCATTGTCGTTCAAGGTGCCGACGATACCGAAATCCATTCCGACGTATTGGCCCAGATTTTCCGGATTGGTGCGAACCGCGATATTGCCCGGATGCATGTCCGCATGAAAAAA
>JAYWAQ010000187.1:0-6103 GCA_043782305.1 Burkholderiales bacterium | reverse complement strand
ATTGACGACATAGGTCACCCGTTCTTCCTGTACGCGATGGACTGTCGTCGTGGGCATTTCGTCGCCTGCCGTCGGTGTGGTCTTCGCGTTGTGTTTCCACGCGACATTAAGCGCGCGCATCATGCCGCCCGGTTGCGCGGCGGCACGCGCGGCGCGCTCGGCGAAGAACGCTTCGGCGTCAATGGTCGCGATTTTTTCGGCGATGGCGACCGCGAACAACTGATTGAGCGAGCAGTTGTCGCGTTCTGCCAGAATGCGCGCGCGCTCGAACAGCGAGTCGGGCAGGCGAAGTGCAAAGTTACTCATGATGATTTCCCTTCAAGCTCAATCAACGATCCATCAAATCAAAAACACTTAGCGCCGTGACTGGCGCGATTACCTCAACACCGAAGCTCCCTGCGGCGGGCAAAAAGTCCTTCAGGTTGAACGTCACTAATGCATCCGCCTGCCCGTTCACCGCTGCCTCCAGCACCATCTCGTCCGCCGCATCATGCAATTGCGGACGCCATGCAAAGTGAATTTGTACGTGCTCAGCCAACCCGCACAATTCGTCAACAAAGCCCTGCACCAACTCACGCGTGAGTCCGCTCGCCACGAGATGTTCAGGGCGACAGAGCACGCTCTCAATCTCCAACACCAAGGCCACAGTCAAGAGCGGTTTCACGCGCTTTTCCGCCACACGCAGCATGAGCGCAGCAGACGCACCCTTCGCGCTGCGCAGCGCGGCGACAATGACATTGGTGTCGATAACGAGTCTGGCGATCATATTGCATGCAATACTATCATATTGCCCGCAATAGCATCAACTCAAGTTAGTCTCGCTCTCATGCCAGCTACCCAGCGCCCACTTTGAAAGCGCATCCATCAGTGCAAACAGCACGACGCCCGTGAGCGTGATGAGCACGAGCGCCGCGAACATTCGCGGGATGTTGAGCTGGTAACCGGCTTGCAAAATCTGGTACGCGAGACCAGTCCCAGTACCGCCCGTTCCAGCGACAAATTCAGCGACGACTGCGCCTATCAATGCCAGGCCGGAAGAGATGCGCAGCCCGCCAAAGAAGTACGGCAACGCGCTCGGAATGCGCAGCCGCATCAACGTTTGCCAGCGCGTTGCGCGATTCATTTTGAACAAACTTTCCAGTCCCCGGTTAACGCTGCGCAAACCTAGTGTGGTGTTCGCGATGATCGGGAACAGCGCGACCAGCGTGGCGCAGATCACGAGCGACGCGGTCGGGCTTTTGACCCAGATGATGATGAGCGGCGCGATGGCCACGATGGGCGTGACTTGCAGCAAAACGGCGTAGGGGAAAAACGCGGTTTCGATCCATGGGCTTTGCACGAATGCAAAAGCGATGAGCACGCCAAGCAACACCGAGCAGATGAGTGCGAGGAAGGTGACGTTTAGCGTGACCAGCAACGCACCACCCAGCAGCGACCAGTCGTTAATCAATGTTTGCGCAACGACGAGCGGGCTGGGGACGAGAAACTGCGGGATGTCGTACGCGGTCACCCACCATTGCCACAAACCAATGAGGATGAGGGCGACGAACAGCGGCAGCAGCAGTCTTTGCGCGTGATCTCGCGTCATGCCAGCGCCTCATCGACGTTCACCGAGGCGCGAAGCAAACTGTCCTGCAATTGTTTTGCGTACGCGGCAAATTCGGTGGACACGCGGAATGCATCGTCGCGCTTAACAGTGGGCGTGACCGCCACTTCTTCGATCACGCGGCCCGGCCGTGCAGCCATCACCACGACGCGTGACGACAGATACACCGCTTCGTGAATCGAATGGGTGACAAAAATTACCGTGAGGCCCTTACTTCGCCACAGCGTCAGCAATTCATCATCAAGACGGTTGCGCGTAATTTCGTCCAGCGCGCCGAACGGTTCGTCCATGAGCAGAAGCGATGGATCGGTAACGAGGCTACGCGCGATGGACACGCGCATTTGCATGCCGCCCGAGAGTTCGCGTGGGTAGGATCCCCCGAATTTTTCGAGACCGACGAGTTTGAGTGCATTGCTTACACGGTGGTCGGCGTCGGCTCGCGACACGCCTTGCAGATCAAGCGGCAAACGCACATTCGCAGCGATGCGCGTCCACGGCATGAGTGTGGCCTCCTGAAACACGAACGACATGCGCTGCTTGGTCTGCGATTGCACATTCGGGGATTCGCCCCACACGATGATCCGCCCCGCGCTAGGCGCGAGCAAGCCTGCGACCATGTTCAGCAGCGTGCTCTTGCCGCAACCGGACGGGCCGAGTAGCGTGACGAATTCGCCTTGCTGAATGTTGAGGCTTACCGGGAGAAGTGCGCGCGTGCCGTTGGGATAGGTCTTTTCGGCGGCGTCGATTGCGACAGCGGAGGATTCGGACTTCATACTGTTCGGCCGCCTCTCCCCTTGCGGGAGAGGGTTGGAGTGAGGGGTAACGTGGCGCGGACTACAAACATGGCTAACTATTCCACCGCCCCCTCACCGTAGCCCTGGTACTCGCTAGTGCCAGTGGTCACCAGCACGAGGGCAGAGGGGACAAAAAGCACGCGACAGCGCATCGCCTCTAAGGCATGACTTTCACATCTTTAACAAACTTATCCGTCCACGCATCGGTGAATTTCACCTTCGCAGTATCAATCAATCTGTTCGCCACCATCATGTCCCAGGTCTGTTTCATGCGCGCTTCGGTAATGATGCCGATGCCTAGCTTCGCTGCGTCACCGCCATCCACAATGCCCATTTCCTTCATCTTCATCAGGCCGTAGGCGAGCAGTTCATCGGTCATCGCGGGATTGTCTTTTTTGATCAGCGCATTGGCCGGAGCCGGGTTCTTCAGATAGCTCTTCCAGCCTTCCATTGATGCCTTCACGAACGCCTCAACCATCTTCGGATTGGTATCGATTGTCTTCTTGAGCACGGTGATGGTTTCGGTGTACGGAGGGTAGCCGAGATCGGCGAGCAGGAACACTTTCGCGTCCTTCACACCGCCCTTTTGCACGGCCAGTGTTTCCGAAGTCAGGTAGCCCTGCATCGCCAGATTCTTGTCGGCAACGAAAGGCTGCACGTTGAACGTATACGGTCGTGTCTGCTCATCCTTGAATCCATACTTCGCTCGCGCCCACGGCCACCAGTTAGTCTGACCGTCGGTCGAGACGAGCACGGTTTTCGATTTCAGATCGGCGAAAGTTTTGACATCGTTGTGTGCGATGACCACGATGGGGTCTTTCTGGAAAAACGTGCCAACGCTGACCGCCTGAACGCCCTGCTCCCACGCCTTGTAATTCTGAATATCGAAACCCATGAAAATATCTACCTGCCCGACGGCCAGCAATTGCAGGCCGTTCACCTGCGGGCCGCCCATCTTGATGGTGACATCGAGGCCGTACTTCTTGAACGTGCCTTCGGCGAGCGCCTGATACAGGCCACCGTGCTCCGCCTGAGCGAACCAGTTGCTCTGGAAGGTGACTTTTTGCTGGGCACTGGCAAAGGCATTGGCACACAGTAACGTTAGCGCCAGAGTTGCTTTTGCCGCAGCGCGGAACCCAAATGAGCGTACGAACATGGCATCTCCCTGATGCAGTGAAACTACCGTCAATTTATCATCGTTGCAACCTTTCGCTACCCCAATTTCACACGTATGATGCTGCCGATGGAAAGTCCACATCAAACTTGGGGCAATCGCCTCGGTGCCGCGCTGGCGTGGGCGGTGATGGCCGCTGTGTTCGGTCTCACGGGCTGGTTTTTTGCACTACAACCGGTGTCCGTGGCCCTGGGTAACTGGAACCTCGCCCGCGACTACAAAGCGGTTACCGCAACCGTCATTCAGCGCACTGGCAGCGACGAAAACGGGGCGTTTTACTGGCAGGCTGCTAGTTACGAGGTGGACGGAAAGTCCTACGAGACATCGCGAATGACGGTGCTGGAAGACGAGGCGATTGATGAGCCGGCCAACGCCATCGTGATGAAAGGCCTCGACAACGCGCGCAGCGCGCAGAAGCCGGTGATCATTTGGGTCAGCCCGCGCATCCCGGAAATAGCGGTTGTATCGCGTGACTTGCCAATCCGCACGCTGTGGCCGCGAGCCTTGATGGGCGTTGGATTTGCAATTCTTGCTCTGGCGGGGGTGTCGGGATTTTTCGGCGCCTTGGGCGGATTCGGCTACTACCGCAGGCAGTTTGATGCCGCCGGATTGTGGGGATTTTCCGCAGCGTGGTGCGGCTTTATTTTCCCCATCATGTTGCTGGTTTCACAGGAAGATAGCGTCGAGTTCTTTGTGCTCTGTATCGTGGGCCTGTTCGCACTTATCGGCGTCCTTATGCTCTGGGGCGCGGTGTCGTCAACGCTTACGGGATCAAGTTCTGTTGCATCGATGAAGGGCGGCCCGGGCAAGAGCAAACTGGACTCAGCGGCGCTCGCGACCAGTTGGGGTAACAAGGGCAAACCAACCGCGGGCAAAGTCAAGCGAGGCGGCTTGGGTGGTCGCGGCGACGGTTTCGATAAGAGCTAGTCGAAGACTTAAGAACTGCAAGACAGCATCGAACAGCCTGCCTTGTGTCGCGCCCAGTCGGGGCGCTTTTCGGCGAAGGATTCGCGGCCTGGTTGCTCGTCGTACGGATTGCGCATCACGTCCAATAGTTCGCTGATTTTTGACATATCGCCGTCGTGTGCGGCGTCGATGGCTTGTTGCGCGAGATAGTTGCGAAGGACATATTTTGGGTTGGCGGCGTTCATGCGTTTGACGCGTTCGACCTGATCGTTCGGAGTGGAGTTTTCCGTAGCCATCAGCGCTGAAAAATGCCCGAACCAGACGTCGAATTTTTCGCGCTCGCTAGCCCATTCGCCGTCGAGATAGAAGGCGTCCCTGAAATCATCGACAGAGGTCGCGGTCGCCAGGCGCCGGAAGAAGATCGTCATGTCGATCTCGGACGCACCGAGCAGCGCGAACGCCGCGTCAACGATCTCTCCGCCCTGATTCGTCCAGGCCTTGAAGCCAAACTTGTTGCCAAAGACGCGCTTGATTTCGACTGCGTAGGTCGATTCGAATTTAGCCAGCGCGTTCTGCAACGCCTCAGCCGGGATTTCAAGCGTCGACAGCGCGTCCCCGAGTCGCCCGAGATTCCACCGCGCCACGCCGGGCTGACGGCCGTAGGCGTATCGCTTGCCGCCTGCATCAGTAGTGTTCGGTGTCCAGCCAGGATCGAAATTGTCGATCCAGCCGTACGGGCCGTAGTCAATGGTGAGCCCGAGGATGGACATGTTGTCCGTGTTCATCACGCCATGCACAAAGCCAACGCGCATCCATTCGGCAACGAGCTTCGCGCTGCGCTCGCAGACTTCGGCGTACCACGCGACGATTCGCTCGTTTTCCGGCAGCGCCAGCAGGTGCGAAAAGTAATGTCTGATCGTGAAATTGATGAGCTGTTGGAGCAGCGTCAATTCGCCACGCGAAGCAAACAGTTCGAAATGCCCGAAGCGAATGAACGTAGGCGCGACTCGGCAAACAATCGCACCGGGTTCCGGTGCATCGTTGCCGTCGTAAAACATATCGCGAACGACCCGGTCGCCGGTCAAAACGAGTGACAGCGCACGCGTCGTCGGGATGCCCAAATGATGCATCGCTTCCGAGCACAAAAACTCGCGAATCGACGAGCGTAATACGGCTCGGCCGTCGGCGCGACGCGAGAACGGCGTTGGGCCTGCGCCTTTGAGTTGCAACTCGTATCGGTCGCTATTCGGCGCAATGATCTCACCAAGCAATATCGCTCGCCCGTCGCCGAGCTGCCCCGCCCAGTTACCGAACTGATGCCCGCCGTACACGGTGGCATACGTTGCCATGCCCGGCAATGTCCCGTTGCCAGCGAGCGCGTTCACCATCGCGGGCGAATGCAGTTCGGCGTCGCTCAAACCGAGCATGGACGCCACCTCTGGCGAATGCGCAATCAGGCGCGGCGCAGCAACCGGCGTTGGCTCCACGCGTGACCAGAACGCGCCCTGAACCTGACGCGAATGGTTGCGCGGGTTCGGATCGCCGGGGAGTTCGTTTACGAAGCGGTTGTCGAAGGTGAGCATGAATGAATTATCTGCGTCCGGCCACGTACCTGAACTCTGT
>JAYWAQ010000186.1:0-6113 GCA_043782305.1 Burkholderiales bacterium | reverse complement strand
GAATCGCGAACGACAAATCGTCGATCAGCATGCGGTCGCCAAAGCTCTTGCTCACGTTCTTGAACTCGATGACCTGATTGCCCAAACGCTCGGCCACCGGGATGAAAATCTCGTTGGTTTCGTTCCGCGTCTGATATTCGTGGCTCGACAATTCCTCGAATCGGGTCAAGCGCGCCTTGCTCTTGGCCTGGCGGCCTTTCGGGTTCTGGCGCACCCATTCCAGCTCTTTCTTGAGCGCCTTCTGGCGCGCAGATTCGCTTGATTCTTCTTTCTTCAGCCGGTCGCCCTTTTGCTCAAGCCAGGCGCTGTAATTGCCCTTGTACGGAATGCCGTGCCCGCGATCAAGTTCGAGAATCCACTCGGCTGCGTTGTCGAGGAAGTAACGATCATGGGTCACCGCAACGACCGTTCCGGCGTAGCGCGACAAAAATTGCTCCAGCCACTCCACACTTTCCGCATCCAGGTGGTTGGTTGGTTCGTCGAGCAGCAGCATGTCGGGCTTGGACAACAGCAAGCGACACAGTGCGACGCGGCGCTTTTCACCGCCGGACAAATTGCCCACTTTGGCGTCCCACGGCGGCAGGCGCAATGCATCCGCCGCGACGTCAAGTTGAGCCTCGGTGTTGTGACCATCGCCTGAAGCGATGATTGCTTCCAGCTCAGCCTGTTCCTTGGCCAGCGCGTCGAAATCGGCGTCTTCCTCGCCATACGCGGCGTACACCTCATCGAGACGCGCTTGTGCGGCCTTAACGCCGCCTAGACCTTCTTCCACCACTTCGCGCACGGTTTTGTCGCCGTCGACCAAGGGCTCCTGCGGCAGATAGCCAACTTTAGTGCCGGGATTAGGGCGCGCCTCTCCCGTGAAATCCTTGTCGACACCGGCCATGATCTTGAGCACGGTGGATTTGCCCGCACCGTTCAGGCCGAGCAGGCCGATCTTCGCGCCGGGGAAGAACGACAGCGAGATGTCCTTGATGATCTGACGTTTCGGCGGAACAATTTTGCTCACGCCGTTCATGGTGTAGATGTATTGCATATCTCTGGCTGGGCCTGCGGTAAGAGGGTGGCGACTTTTTGCGCCTTAACCAGTAATTATCTCAGTCCCGTCCATTCGGGCGAGATGCGGGCACCGCCGGTGGTCAGCCGGGCTTCGATTTCAGCGACTGACATCGGCTTTTCAAACAGAAAGCCCTGCCCGTAAACAATGCCTTCAGCCTTCAAAAACTCGGCTTGCTCCACGGTTTCAATGCCCTCAGCGATGACGTGAATGCCAAGGCTCCTCGCCAGCGTGGACAGCGCGCGCACGATGGCGACGTCAACTCGCCGGTGCGGCACGCCCTGAACAAAGCTGCGATCCAGTTTCACCAGATCAATGCGCAGTCGCTTGAGGTACGACAGCGACGAATAACCTGCGCCCAAATCGTCGAGCACGATGCGTACGCCCAGCGTGCGCAGGCGATCCACGGTGTTGATACTGGCAACGTCGGCGTCGACCAGCACGCTTTCGGTCAATTCGACAAACAAGCGCTGCGCGGGTAGCTCATGGGCTCTGAGTGTTGCATCAATGAAATCGACGAAATTGACTTCGCGCAACTGATGCGCCGACACATTGATCGTCAACCGTAGCGGAGCGGAGAATGCTCGCGACCACTGGCCAGCCTGTTCAATCGCCTGCGCTGCAATGGTTCGTCCAACGCGGCCAATCAGGCCTTGTTCCTCGGCAGTGCCTATGAACTCTTGCGGCATCAATAGCCCGCGGGTCGGATGCTGCCAGCGCGCCAGCGCCTCAACGCCGCGCCAATCTCCCACTTGAATGTCAACAATCGGCTGATAACAGACGAACAATTCATGCCGGTCTACGGCCATCCGCAGATCCGTCGCGACCATTAATTGACGGCGCGCCTTTTCGGCTAACGACGGAGCAAATCGTTCGGCACCGCTAGCGCCTTTGCCCTTTGCCGAAAACATCGCGAGGTCGGCATGTGCCAACAGCTCGTTGAAGCTGTGCGCATCGTCTGGATACAAAGCTATGCCAATGCTCGCGCCCAGGTCAAAATTCATACCCAGAATTTGCAGGGGTTCCACAAACGCCGAAAGCAGTTCTGACGCTTTGAGCGCGTCGTCCCCAGACTCGCGAACCGGAATCATCAGACCAAATTCGTCGCCGCCCAGACGCGCCAGCGTGTCTTCGGGTTTCACAAGGGCTCGCAGGCGTTGCGCGACTTCACGCAGCACGGCATCGCCGATGCGATGACCATGCGCATCATTAACCAGTTTGAATCGATTCAGATCGATAAAGAGCATCGCAAATCGTTCTGCGAACGCAACACCCGTAGTGAGCCGTGCCTCGCACAATTGCTCGAAGTGCATGCGATTATTGAGCCCGGTAAGCGCATCGGTTTTCGCCAGATCCTTCAGCAGTTCCTGATCCCGCATGCGCTCGGTCACGTCGCGCCAGTTCACCACAATGCCTCCGACCGCAGGATCGTCCGAGCAGTCATTGGCGACCGACGCGATATAGCGGTAGGTACCGTCGCTGTGACGATGGCGGGCGATGCTTTCGCGCCCCGTGTTCCGATGTCGTGTCACGCTGTAGAGCTCTGCCCGATGTTCGGCGAGATCGTCCTCGTGCATGGTGTCGAACAGATTGGTGCCGGTCAGTGCCTCGGGCGTTACGCCGAACAGCGGCCGCACGCCGGCGCTGGCATACAGCACACGCCCGTCAACTTCGACAATCGCTGTGGCGACCTGCGCACGCTCGGTCAGCGCACGAAAGCGGCGTTCGCTCTCGCGCAGAAGCTGCTCGGTACGCAGCCGGTCTGTGATGTCCTCGACTGTGCCTTCGAGCATGAAAATGTCGCCGTCTGCGTTACGAATGACATGCGCGGTTTCGGAGACCCACATGCGTTTGCGCGTTTTGTGCTGATACACCTCCGACACAAAGTTGGTAACGTGTCCCTGCTCGCGCATTTGCTTCAGAAAAGCGTTGCGCCGCAAAGGGTCTACGTACCACTGGCTCAGATCCTCCATCGCGACAAGCGCTTCCGCCTCAGTTTCGTAGCCATTGAGCCTCGCCAGCGCGAGGTTGGTGCGAACCTGACGCCCATCAATAGTTGACCGATAAGCGCCAATCAGGAGCAGATCGAAGAGGCTGTCGGTATCGGAATGTGAGGGCATCAGTCGAATGGTTGACGCTAGCCCGTCGGCCAGGCGGTTACGATGCACGATCATAGCCAATTATTTGTAAAGGCAGACAAGCCCAGCATGCGTTCCTATCGATACCACCTCGTCAATGTCTTCGTCGAATCAAACAGTGCCACCTTTGGCGGCAATCCGCTCTGTGTGTTCGAGAACGCGCACGGCATGAATGACGCCGAAATGCTCTCGCTGGCGGCGCAGTTCAACCTGTCGGAAACAACGTTCGTGCTGCCTCGCCCTGACCTGCCGCCGCACGTGCGAATCTTCACGCCCGCGTTCGAGATGCCATTTGCTGGGCATCCCACCGTCGGCACCGCATTCGTTGTCAACGCTATGGGCCTGCCCGGCTGCACCGGCCGTTCGCTCACGCTTCACATGAAAGCGGGCGACATTCCGGTAACGCTTGAGGCTGGCGGCTGGACGTTGACGGCCAACGCGCATAGCAGTCGCAGCAGCGGAATTTCTCGTGCGAACACGGCAGAAATGCTCGGCATTGCCGAGGTCGATCTTGCGCAGGAAGCCCGCTACATCGATAACGGCAGCGAGCAACTAGTGATTCCTGTGAATTCCGTCGAGGCACTGGCGCGCGTCAAACCCAGCGCCGCGCTCCTGTCGAAATTCGTGCGAAACAAGCTTGAGCGTTATCTCGCCTATGTCGTCGCACGCATATCGGATGACCGCTTTCAGGTGCGCTTTTTCTTCCCGAAAGACGGCGACATGTTGGCGGAAGACCCCGGCACCGGTTCCGCCTGCGCCTGCCTGGGGGGCTACCTGCTTGACGCGGGCGAACCAGCGCCGTCGCAGTTCACGGTGACGCAGGGCGAATTCATCAATCGGCTTAACGTCTTACAGCTCACGTTGACGGCAGACAGACGTGTGCGCGTTGGCGGGCGGGTGGTGGCGTTAGGGGAAGGTGTTATCCGGTTGCCGTAGCAGGCGGCTGAACTACTTCACGAGCCTTTGCGCGCCTCCGTCAGCCGCGCAAGCGGCGAAAGTGCTCGCTGCTTCGCGATTCCACGCGACCACTGTCGCCGTTCACGAAAGCGCGCCGCAACTGGCGACGGCGCTCGCCCATTCGTCGCTCGCCCCTACACAGCAGCTGGCGGATCAGCAGAATGCATCCCAATGCAATGTTGCAGTCATCTCGGGGAACCGAACTCATGAATCCGCTTCGCTTCATCACCAGCCCAGTCTCAACCCTGACCCGCGCGATCACCGCGCCGCTCAACTTCATCTTTGTTGTTGGACTGTGCCTGTTCATCAACTGGATGGTGTCGCCCGGCAACTGGTGGGTGAAATGGGTCGCGTTCGGCATGGGTATCAATGTTATTGTGGCCTGGGCGCGTGTCGCCAAACTGCTCTTCGTCGTCGGCGTGCTCGCAGCCGTCGGCTACTTCATCTACAAACGCTACGGTGCAGAAGCCAAAGCCAGATACGATGCATGGCGCAAGGACGGCGAGCCCAAGCAGCCAGCGGAGGCCGTTCAGTTCCTGCTCGAAACGCAGGCTACGCCAAAGCCGACACAACGTTCGATGGTCTGATCCGCAGATAGAGGAAAATCCGGTTTCGACCAATTCCCAAAGTCCTCACCATGAAGCTCTACTACAGCAACGGTGCCTGTTCGATGGCACCTCACATCGTTCTGCGCGAATCCGGCCTGCCGTTTGATCTGGTTCGCGCCAGTACCAAAACGCATCAGCTTGACGATGGCACCGATTTCTACACGATCAACGACAAGGGCTCAGTGCCGGTGCTCGAACTGGACAACGGCGAGCGCCTGACAGAAGGCCCCGCCATCGTGCAATACGTCGCCGATCAGGTGCCCGCCATGAACCTGGCACCCGCCAATGGCACGATGGCGCGGTATCGCCTGCAAGAGTGGTTGAACTTCATCACCAGCGAACTGCACAAAACATACGGCCCGCTGTTTCGCCCGACGACTCCGGACGAATACAAAGTCATCTCGAAAGAAAGCCTGGCGAAGAAATACGCACTGGTCGATAAATGGCTGACCGGCAAGAACTACACGATGGGCGACGCCTTCAGCGTGGCCGATGCGTACCTGTTCACTGTCACCAGCTGGGCAGCGCACGTCGGGCTCGACCTCTCGTCTTTTAAGAACGTCGGCGCGTTCATGGCGCGTATGGGCGCGCGTCCGAAGGTACGGGAGACCCTGGTGGCTGAGGGGCTGGTTAAAGCCGCGTAATTTAGCGCCCGCTTTGCGAATTGCACAGCATCCGCGCAATCCTTCAGCGGAAAGAACATCGGCTCAGATGTACAACTGAGCCGACAGTCGAATGGACGAGGTGTTTTGCCCGAAACCCGTCAATCAGTGCGTATTGGCGTTCAAGCAAAACGCAATCAAATCATCGAGCTCAGTCGATTTGTCAAACACTGCATCGGCGCCTAGCCGGAGGCATTCGCTGCGCACCTCTGGCGACGCATAGTTCGAAAGCACGATGATTTGTTGTTGGCCGTTGCTCGCCGGGCAGGCCGGGCGAGCCTGGAGTGCGGCGACGACTTGAACGCCATTCCCGCGTTTCAGAAAAATATCTATGACGGCAACGTCCCACGCGTGTGACGGATCGGATAACCACGCCGTAGCTTCGTTTTGCGTGTCCGACACGCCGACGACTTCTGCACCTACAATTTCATGCAAAGTTTCGGCCAGATTCTCGCGGATCATGGCATTGTCTTCAACCAGAAAAAACTTGAGCGGGTCTTGTTTTTTCGTCGTGCTGGATGCGCTCGCAAGAGCCGAACGCTCGGAGCCACCGCTGGTTTCCTCATCGCAGTCTCGAACGTTGAAGTGCGCCGTAGTGGGTCGCCTCGCGTACGAGGGCTGATGCGCCCGTTGGGAAATCACTGAAGTTTTCCGACCGATGGAGCGAAAGGCTTGAAGCTGGATTTAGCGC
>JAYWAQ010000185.1:0-2187 GCA_043782305.1 Burkholderiales bacterium | reverse complement strand
GTTCTACATGCTGGGCGTGTATGTGGCCTACAGCGTGGCGACAACCGTCGGTGGCGCGCTGGGCTACTGGGGCGGTGTGCTGGTGGCGGGACTTGCGGTGGCGCTGGTGGGGTTGGTCGCGGAATTTCTGATCCTGCGTCGTATTTACGATGCGCCGGAATTGCTGCAATTGATTGCGACGTTTGGCCTTGTGCTCATCATCAAGGACGCAGCGCTAGCAATCTGGGGACCGGAAGATTTGCTGGGGCCGCGCGCGCCGGGGTTCACGGGCGCGATTGATATTTTCGGCAAGGCGTTCCCGACATACGATCTGCTGTTGATTGTGCTCGGTGTCGCGATGCTGTTTGCTCTCACTGCGCTGCTAAAGAAAACACGATTCGGGTTGCTGTTGCGTGCGGCGACGCAGGATCGGGAGATGACCGACGCACTCGGTGTGAACCAGAAGCTATTGTTTACCGCAGTCTTCGCGCTCGGCAGTTTTCTGGCGGGTATCGGCGGCGCGTTGCAGTTGCCGCGTGAGCCTGCGAATCTGGCGATGGATTTGACGATCATTGCCGACGTGTTTGTGGTCGTCGTGGTTGGCGGACTGGGTAGTTTGCCCGGCGCGTTCGTCGCGGCGGTGATCATTTCGCTGGTGAAGGCGTATTGCATTGGCCTCGGAGCGGTCAAGTTGTTCGGCGTGGATTTCGAATTCAGCAAGTTCACGTTGGTCGCTGAATTCATCGTGATGGCGCTGGTGCTAGTGTTCAAGCCGAATGGCTTGTTCGGCAAACCGATGACGCATTCGCGCTCGACAAGCGTGGCGCAAACGCTGGTGAAATTGCCGTCGCGCGGCGCGCTGATGGCCGTAACTTGCAGCGTGTTGGTGATGTTGTTCTTGCCCGCATTGATAAACGGCGAATACGCTCTGGTGCTGGCCATTGACATGATGGTGTTCGCGCTGTTCGCGGCGAGCCTGGGGCTCATTATTGGGGCCGGTGGCATGGGCTCGTTTGGTCATGCGGCGTACTTCGGGTTGGGCGCGTACGGTGCGGCGCTGGCGGTCAAAATGGGTGGCGGAATTTTCGTCGCAATGGGCGGCGGTTTGGCCTTGGCGGGCGCGGGCGCGTTGCTGTTTGGCTGGTTCAGCGTGCGCTTGAGCGGCACTTACATGGCGATGCTCACGCTCGCGTTCGCGCAGATCACATGGTCGATCATTTTTCAGTGGGACGCGGTGACCGGCGGCAGCAACGGCCTTGTTGGAATCTGGCCACCGGATTGGTTGTCGGCGCGTCGGGATTTTTATTGGTTTGCGCTCGCTGTCTGCGGCGCGGGCTTGCTGCTCTGCGCGTGGCTGGTTCACACGCCGTTTGGCTACAGCTTGCGCGCGTCGCGCGATTCGTCTGTGAAGGCGCGGGCGATAGGTTTGTCTCCGGCCCGTTTGCAATGGGCCGCGTTCACATTGGCGGGCGCGTTGGCGGGTGTTGCCGGTGTCGTTTACGCATTTTCGAAGGGCAGCATTTCGCCGGAAGTCTTGGCTATTCCGCGCTCGGTCGATGCGTTGGTGATGGTGCTGCTTGGCGGCGTCAACACGTTGCTCGGCCCCATCGTGGGTGCCGTCGCGTTCACCTGGTTGCAGGACACGCTGGCGCGTTCAACCGAGTACTGGCGGGCGGCATTGGGTGCGATGATTTTGCTGTTGGTGTTGCTGTTTCCGCGCGGCATCGTGGGCACGATTGGCCCGTGGATTGAAGCGGTAACGATTCGCCGGAGACCGCGATGAAGATTGCGCTTGAAGTGTCCGGACTCAAAAAATCCTTCGGTGGCGTAACTGCCGTGAAGGGCGTGGATTTTTCGGTCGCGGCCGGCGAGGCGGTTGCCTTGATCGGACCGAACGGCGCAGGCAAAACCACCACCTTTAATCTCATCAACGGCCAGATCAGGCCCGACGCGGGCCTTGTC
This sequence comes from Burkholderiales bacterium, assembly GCA_043782305.1. Taxonomy (GTDB): domain Bacteria; phylum Pseudomonadota; class Gammaproteobacteria; order Burkholderiales; family Casimicrobiaceae; genus Casimicrobium. The sequence goes on along the minus strand of JAYWAQ010000185.1, from coordinate 246 downwards.
AGTTTGCACGGCGCAGACATCACGGGCAAAGCGCCGGAGCAGTTATTTCGGCTCGGTGTGGCGCGCACGTTTCAGATCACGGCCACGTTTGCGTCGATGACAGTGCGTGAGAACGTGCAGATGGCGCTCATGAGTTTTGAGCATCGCTCGCATTCAGTCGTCGCGCTGGCAACGCGCGATTGCAAGCGCCATGCCGGGGCCGTGTTCACCGATATCGGCCTGGCGGAACAGGGCGGACGTGCGGCC
>JAYWAQ010000184.1:0-2192 GCA_043782305.1 Burkholderiales bacterium | reverse complement strand
CATCGATCTTGCTGATCAAAAGTGGTTTCTGAATCTGACGAATGTGGCTCGGGCGATAGAGCCAGCTCTCACCGCGCGCACCTTCGCGACAACAGGCTCGAGGGATAGCGCGTTAAACCGACCTCAAAGCAGTGATCGTCACACGCTCCAGCACGATCGGCTGCATGGTCGACACATCGGCTGTAACCGACGCGAACATCGCCAGTACGGCACCCACCGTGATCACCGACAACAGGCTCGCACTCACTGCCGTCGCGGCCGATTCGGCGCGGGAGAGGATTTGGAAAGTGCGGCTCATGGCGTGCTCCATTCAGTTCTAAAAAACATCGCGTCGTTGCGATGGAGTGAACTGTATTCATGAACAAACACGCTGCGTAGGGGCGCGCGACGAATTGCGGGAGAAGCGCGCGAGTTGCAGATTCGCGGTGCGAACTTCGAGCTCGCGCTTTAGTTCTTGCAGAAACGATATGACGCTGGCACACTTGCGTTGCGTTCAGTCGAGTGACTGAATCCGCCGTCCGGTAACCGGCAGCACCATCGGTAAGGCGTAACGCCCCGATGCCCGCAGGTAGGCTTAGCCATCACGGGGACTTTCCAATCTAAATGGGAATTCCGATGGCAAGCCAAATACAAGATTCCAGACAAATCGCCTTCAAGTGCCAAGAAGGCAAGTGTTACTACTGCGGGCTGCGCATGTGGCTGCACGGCGCGACCGGTCCAACTCAGTTGCTGTGCACTGCGGAGCACTTGACTGCTCGTAGCGAAGGCGGCAGTGAGGCGCTCTTAAACGTCGTTGCAGCGTGTCGGCACTGTAATCAAACGTGACACAAGCGCAAGAACTGCAACGCCCCGGTTTTCGTGGAGGCTCGTTGGTTTAAGTCATTCCGTTGTTACGGTTTGACTGGCTAATTGTCGATAGTAATTTTCTTCAGCTTCGGCGGGGGGAATGTATCCGATGGGTTCCGGCAGTCTGTGATGGTTGAACCAGGACACCCAATCCAGCGTGGCCAGTTCCAGTGATTCTTTGGTCTTCCACGGTGTCCGGCGATGAACCAACTCGGTTTTGTACAAGCCGTTGATTCTTTCGGCCAGGGCGTTGTCATAGCTGTCTCCCCGACTGCCGACCGACGGCTTGATGCCCGCCTCGGTCAATCGCTCGCTGTACCGGATAGAGACGTACTGCGACCCGCGATCCGAATGGTGGATTAACGCATCAACGCGTTGCGGTTGCCGGTCATACAAGGCTTGCTCCAGTGCATCCAGAACAAAGTCCGTGCGCATGGAACTGCTCTGATGCCAGCCCACTATCCGGCTAGCGTAGACGTCAATCACGAAGGCCACGTATTGCCAACCCTGCCAGGTCGAGACATACGTGAAGTCCGACACCCATAGCTGATTGGGTCGGTCTGCCCTGAACTGCCGATTGACCCAATCCAGAGGGCGGTCGGCGGCGGCATCGCTGAGCGTTGTACGCACCACCTTGCCACGCCTGACACCTTGCAAGCCCAAGTGTCTCATCAGCCGCTCGACAGCGCAGCCCGCCATCGTGATGCGCTCGCGCCCCATCTGCTTCCACACCTTGTCGGCGCTGTAGACCCGCATGTTGGCCTGCCAGATCCGCTGGATCTCCGGCTTGAGGGTGTCGTCTACCTTGGCGCGTGTACACCGCAAATGAGGTTTGCGCATCTGGGCCGCATGGCGACGATAGCCCGACGGGGCAATCCGCAAGACTTTGCAGATCGGCTCGACCCCGTGGGTGTCGCGATGCTTCTCCACAAAGGCATTCAATACCTGAGTCGGCAGTCGAGCTCCGCCTGGGCAAAAAAAGCGCTGGCCAACTTCAATATCTCGTTGGCCCTGCGCAACTCTTTGACCTCACGCTCCAGCTCCTTCACCCGCTGCGCCTCGGCACTAGTAACGCCGTCGCGCACACCGGTATCGATTTCTACGCGCTTGACCCATTCGTTGAGCGTCTGCGGCACGCAGCCATTCTTGGGGGCGATGGATTCAATGGCTGCCCACAGCGAGGGGTAATCGCTTCGGTGCTCCTGCACCATGCGTACTGCGCGTGCTCGAACCTCGGGGGAAAACTTGTTTGACTTCTTCATGGCTCAATCCTCTCAGAGATTTAAGCCTCCTCAAAAGCCGGGGCGATTCAATGCGCCGGTCTCGCGTGAGCGTCTTCAGGGGAT
>JAYWAQ010000183.1:0-2194 GCA_043782305.1 Burkholderiales bacterium | reverse complement strand
GCCCGCAGCCGCGTGAAACAGAATCGTGTCGCCCGCCTTGCATTTGAAGGTGCGGTTGAGCAGATATTCAACCGTCATTGCCCGCAAAAAGCCTGCGGCAATGTGCTGCTCACTGATGTATTGCGGCAGCTTGACGAGCACGTTGGCTGGCATGTTGCGCTCGCTCGAATAGCTGCCGAGCGGGCCGTCGCAATAGACAACGCGATCACCCGGCTTGACCATCGTCACGCCCTCGCCGACCGCTTCAACCAGACCTGCGCCTTCTTTCCCAATCGGAGACGGCAGCGGCATTTTGTAGAGCCCGCTACGGTGATAGGTGTCGATGAAATTGACGCCGATAGCGCTATGACGAACGCGCGCTTCGCCGGGGCCAGGGGGCGCCAGTTCAACCGATTCGATCTTCAGAACTTCGGGGCCACCGTTTTCGTGGAAGCGGATTTGTTGGGTCATGATTTAGCCATTTAAAAATCGTAGAAAGTGCTGAATTTTCACACGGTCACGACCGAGCGATAGAGTGCGATTCCAATTGCGGTCAACCCAAGTGATGCAACCAGATGCAGTGTCGCGAGGCCAACGCCGCGTAAGAGCTGCCCGTCCATCAGAAGCGTGGTGACCTCACCGCTGAACGATGAGAACGTCGTGAGACCGCCTAGAAATCCAGTCACAAAAAACATGCGCCACAACGGTGAAATGTCGGTTTTGGCAGACAGATGCGCAATCGCAAGCCCGATCAGGAATCCGCCAATCGCGTTTGCGGCAAATGTGCCCCACGGCAACCAGCTGCGACCATTCATCGCGATTGCCAGACCGTATCGCGCCCACGCACCGAGCACCGCGCCAACTCCGATAGCCGCCAGCGTCGCGCCCATCAGCGAACGCATTGCTTCACGTAGTCTCGACCCAAACCGACGGTTTCGTAGTGCTTTTCGCACATTTCAATCTTGGTCCACACATCTTCATAGCCGGTCTGTTCAGCAACCTCATTCAGGTAAATCATCGCGCCCTGAATGTTGAAAAACGTGATCATTTCGGTGCAGTCGGCGGGCACTTCGAGCGTGTGAATTTCACCCGGCGGTTCATAGACAAAACTGCCCTCTGTTGCGACCCAGTCATGCTCGCGATAAAACCATTTGCCCGTGATCACGTTGCCAACAACCGCCATCGGATGCCGATGCCGCGAAAGCACACCGCTCTTACGAACGCGCAGCAGATTGCACCAGCCGCCCGACACCGTGTTCATCAACAAGGGACGAAACCAGACGTCCGGCGCTTGCGGTACCCAGACGCGCTCGTCGGTTGGAATGGCAGCGACTGCGATTTCGGGTTGGATCATCATGACGGTTATTTACCGAGCGCGGCAGTCCAGACCGCATCCACCACTTCACGCTGCGCGCCTCTTTCACGATACAGACGAATCTCCATCGTGCCGGTCCAGTGCGCGTCACCGCAGCGCGCCAGGCGCTTGCCCTTGACCTCGCGCACAACCGCGCTCTCCGGCAGCCACGCGAGGCCATGCCCCTCCATCGCCATGACTTTGAGCGCCTCCGACATGTCGTTCTCGTAAACGCAGTCCAGATGCGCCCGGAGCGGCGACTGTTGCAGGATCAGTTCGACCATGCGTCCGAGATAAGCCTGCGGCGTGTACGACAGATACGGAATCTTTTTCGCGTCACTGCCGGGCAGGGCGAACAGCGCCCGGCCCTCGCCATCCGTCTTCGAAAACGGCGCAATCGTCTCGGTGCCGAGGACGATCATTTCGTAGCGCGCCTCATCCAGCTGCACCGGTTGATTGGTGTGGTGATAGCAGAGCAGCAAATCACAGTTGCCCTCGACCAGGCTCATCACGGCGTCATGCACGTTGGCGGCGAGCAACTTCGCCTTCACGCGCCCAAGCTTTTTCTCCAGTACCGTCAGCCAGGTCGGGAAAAACGTCAGCGAAAGCGTGTGCGGCGCGGCGAACAAAATCGTGTCGGTCGGCGCACTTTGCAGACCACGCGCAATCGCCCGCGCATCGATCGCCTGCCGCACTATTTCCGCCGCGCGCTCGCGAAACTGCTCGCCCGCTTTGGTCATCTTGGTCGGATAACTCGTGCGGTCAATCAGCTCCGCGCCAAGCCACTGTTCCAGCGCTCGAATGCGCCGCGAGAAAGCGGGCTGCGTGACGTACCGTAACTCCGCCGCTCGTGAAAAACTG
>JAYWAQ010000182.1:0-2196 GCA_043782305.1 Burkholderiales bacterium | reverse complement strand
GTTCGCAGCGCCCGCCAGATCGGGCGCGCTGTCAACCAGCGTGCCGTCGAAATCGAACAGAATGGCGCGGGGTTTTGGGGTAATAGCTTTTTGCATTTATTTCGGTTATTCAGGGGCTCTAGCGATAAATTAGCTTATGTCGACTTTTGAATAAATTGCAGGTTAGCCCATTAGCAGAAGGCATAGCAGCGAAAAGCTATTTCCAAAAAAATTAGCAACGGCCACTAACAACCAACGCAAATCTGGATTGCAAATGGCGCAGGGCCACAACATTACTCCATGATGTTGCCATGCGCGCGGCAGCGTCTAGGCCCATCCATGCAAAGGCCACGTGTTCACGCGGTGACAGACGCGGCGTGATCGCGGTTGGCAGGAAGACGGCGAAGCAGCGCTCTTCGTTGTGAGTCACGTCAGGCGGATAACGGTGTCGCCAGCGCGGGTAGATCGAGTAAACATTACGGTAGTGGAGGTTGATCACGCCGCCGTAGAGCGCCGCATTGAAGCCAGTTTCTTCCATGAGCTCGCGCTTCGCCGTGTCGGCCCATGATTCGCCGACTTCTTGAGAGCCAGTCACGCATTGCCAAAAGCCCGCCAAATCAGCACGCTCGATCAGCAGCACTTCACGCGCTGGCGTGAAGGCGATGACGAGTACCGACCGGGGGATTTTGAGCGGTTTGGGGATGGGTGATTCAGCGTTCACGCGAGGACGACGTGAAACGGCTTGTCATGCTCGCTCCACCACACGCAGGCTTCACCGAAAATATCGGTGAGCGTATCCCAGTCGTCACCGAAGCGCCTGGCTCCGGCAGCAGCGTCGAGCACTATGATCGTGTAGCTTGCTCGTTTGGCCCAGGCGTCATCCATCAAGCAATCAGCCAGTGCATCCCAGTTCTGACCAAAATGCTTGGGCAATTTGAGGCTCGTGGCGAGCGCGTCGAGCAAGCCCTTTTTTGAGCGGACACCTTTGAAATCGACGGTGAGCACGGTGTCGGACCGCAAGTCGTGAACTGAATTTTTCATGAGTTGCCCGCGTCGCCTAACGTTGAATGCACTTGAAGGATTGGTAATGATCGTCGCTGTAGTAGCACGCGTCGGCTGCGCGTTGGTCGCCACCGCAGACGATTCGCCGCGCACCACGATTTTGTACCCCCGGCGTACGCACCGTGTATTCGCGGTAGAAGCCGCGCGGCGCTTTTGGCAGGATGCGTTCGCGATTACTGAAACTTATTCCGTCGCGGTCGCTTGAAAACGGGCCGCCGGACGCGATCAAGGCGAGCATCTCTTGACCCTGTTTGGGCAGGTCTTGTGGCGCGACCGATTGGCCGACGGCGCAGGCAACTGTGCGTGCAGAGACGGCCTGCGAAACCAACAAAGATGCGCAAGTCAGGCCCACCACGAGTCCAGTCGCCAGCCATTTTCGGAGTCTCGTTGTCATAGAAATTTCTCGCTATTTTTGTTCATGCAGCGCCATAAATTCGATCTCTACGCAGCGGTTTTGAACCACTTCAATACCGGCGCTACGCGCAATCGCAGCAGCATCTTCATTTTCAACGCCTAATTGCATCCACAGCACTTTTGGCAGCGGGCGCATCAAAGCCGCGGCAGCAGCGACTTCGACCATATCTTCGCTGCGCCGAAAGCAGTCTACGATGTCAATCGGTACCGGCGCATCGGCAAGGGTTGCCACGAACGTCTCGCCCAGAATCTCCTGTCCAGCGTAGGCCGGATTCACCGGAACGATGCGATAGCCCGCGCCTTGCATGTAGGTGGCAACCATGTGACTGGGCCGATCCGTTCGCGTCGACATACCGACGATTGCAATCGTTTTTGTCGCGGCGAACAGTGCTTTTAAATCCATGAAGTGCTAGTCCTATCGCACGCGGCGAAACGACGAAATCGTGTCGTTCATGCCGGGCGGCATTTCGTTGTACTGTCCCGGCCCAAATGTGACGCAGCGACCCCGGTAATTGGAGTCTTCGCAGAATTGCCACGTACCAAAGCTGATGAAGATGGACGAGGTGGCGTCATTCAATCCCGAGCTGCCGAGGTCGTTTACGTCACCCGCAGCACGTACCGTGCGGCCCGCAAAATTGCCGTGCTCGTACAACCAGACTGGATGCCGACTACGCGGTGCGTTCGGTTCCATCACGACATAGTTTTGTCCGCCCGGTGTGATGCCGTTCCAGCTTGGATCGT
>JAYWAQ010000181.1:0-6156 GCA_043782305.1 Burkholderiales bacterium | reverse complement strand
CAGTGTCGCAAGCGCTGTCGCCCGTACTCGCGGAGGTGTGGCAGGGCCGCCTGACGCGCTCTGCGGACGCGCTACGTGAGGCCACGCACGGCAGCATTTATCTGCACACCGTCACGCCACAAGCGATCTCCGCCACCGAAATCCGCAACACAATTGCGGCGGGTGCTACCGATAGCGCGCTGCTTTCATTGCTCCCCGCGCCCGTGCTGGCCTATATTCGTGCGCATCAACTGTATCTGCCGGAGAATTCCCCTGCGCTATAACGCTTTAAACGTCCAGAAAGCCGCCGTCGCCGCCCTTGAAGATATCAAGGCCCGTGACATCACCGTGCTCGACACCCGTCCGCTGACGGCCATTTATGACACGCTGATCGTGGCCACGGCCGAGAGCGCGCGGCAAACCAAGGCGCTCGCGCGACACGTCAGCGACAAGGTGAAAGAAGCGGGCGGCCAGGTGCTCTCTATTGAAGGCGAAGGCTCGGGCGAATGGGTGCTGGTGGATTGCACCGAACTTGTCGTGCACATCATGCTGCCCACGACGCGGGCGCTGTACAACCTTGAAGAATTGTGGACGGCTCCGAAGCCGATCAAGCGCGTTGCAGCTGCGAAGATCGCAGAACCGCCGGTTGCAGCCGCTCCGGTGGCCAAGGCCGCTGCCAAACCCGCAACAAAAGCGCCGGCCAAAAAGGTAGCAGCGAAAGCGCCTGTCGCTGAGGCCGTTGTAGAAAAGGCACCCGCAAAGAAACCCGCCGCGACGAAGACGCCTGCTGCCAAGAAACCGTCTGCAATAGCTAAAGCTCCCGTGGCTGAAATCATCGCAGAGGTGGTGAAAAAGCCTGCCGCTAAAAAACCAGCGGCCAAGAAACCTGCCGCCAGGAAGCCAGCGGCCAAAGCCAAAGCAGTCGCGACCAAAACACCCGCGGTTAAAAAACCCGCTGCAAAAAAAGCAGCGGCAAAGACCGTCGAGATTAAACGACCTTCAGCTAAGCCGCCCGCCGCCAAGGCCCCGGCTGCGAAGCGCCCGGTCACCAAACCTCTGGTGATCAAACGACCTTCGACGAAGAAAAAATTCAGCTAGACGGTGAAGCTGAAACTCATCGCGCTCGGGCACAATCAGCCGGGCTGGGTGAACGACGGCGTCGCTGAATACGCGAAACGCTTTCCGGCCGAATGGCCGTTCGAGCTGGCGGAATTGAAGCCGGAAAAGCGCGCCGCCAATCGCAGCACGGAAATTGTGCTGGCGACCGAGGCAGGGCGTATTCGCGCGCAGATTCCAAGGCAAGCGCTTGTTGTCGCGCTCGACGAACGCGGCGAGCAGTTAACGACGCGCGGTCTTGCCGAGCGGCTGAGCGGTTGGTCGCGCGAGGTGCCTTGCACGACTTTCGTGATTGGCAGCGCCGACGGGCTGGACGCGGCCTTTAAAGCGCAGGCGCAGTTCCGGTTTGGCCTGTCGCGCTTGACCCTGCCTCATGGGTTGGCCCGGATTTTTCTGGTCGAACAGCTCTATCGTGCGGTAAGCTTGTTGTCTGGACATCCTTATCATCGTGACTAGCAGTTCGACCTAACGAAATGAACGAAATTTATCTCGCCTCTCGGAGCCCGCGCCGCCTTGAATTGCTGCAGCAAATGGGTGTGGCCTGCAAGACCGTGCTGCTGCGCGAAGAATCCAGCCGCTCACGCGATGTTGACGAGTCGCCGCTGGGCAGCGAGAACCCGTTTCTCTACGTCGAGCGCATGGCCAAAATGAAAGCCGAAATCGGCAGCCTTCGCGCCAAGCAGCGCGCGCTTCCGAAAATGCCGCTGCTCGGTGCCGACACCATCGTTGTTTTTAACGGCACCATCTTCGGCAAACCCACCGATCCCGCCGACGCGCGACGCATGTTGAAACTGCTCTCGGGCACCTCGCATGAAGTGTTGACCGCCGTCGCCGTCACCGATGGCACACAGTTGTTGCACGACACCTGCGTCTCGCGCGTACGTTTCCGAGACATCACCGAAGCCGAGATCAACGGCTATATCAACACCAACGAGCCGATGGGCAAAGCGGGCGCGTACGCCGTGCAGGGACTGGGCGCAATGTTCATCGAGCGGCTGGAGGGCAGCTACTCTGGCGTCATGGGATTGCCCATTTTTGAGACTTCGATGCTACTCTCGAGATTCGGGGTCTGCGTCATATAGCGGACTGAGTGTTTGCTGGTTTCGCTGCCAACCCTTTTTTGAAAAGCGGCAGCGAATGCAATAAATATTCTGAGGGCAGCTAATGGCTGAGGAAATCCTCATCAATGTCACGCCGCAAGAAACGCGCGTGGCGGTGCTCGATCACGGTGTGATCGACGAGTTGCACATTGAGCGCGCGAGTCATCGCGGCATTGTCGGCAACATTTATCTGGGTCGCGTGGCACGGGTTCTGCCGGGCATGCAGAGCGCGTTCATCGAAATCGGGCTTGAGCGTGCGGCGTTCCTGCACGTCGCTGACATCTGGGAATACCGGCAGTCGCAACACACACCCGAAATCACGCCAAAACCGATTGAAAAGTTGCTGCACGAGGGGCAACCCATCATCGTTCAGGTCATCAAGGATCCGATTGGAACCAAGGGCGCACGGCTGTCGACGCAAATCTCCTTGGCCGGTCGTCTGCTCGTGCATCTGCCGCAGGATTCGCATATTGGCATCTCGCAACGCATCGGCGATGAGGCCGAGCGTACGCTGCTCAAGGACACGCTGACCAAGCTGTTGCCCGCCAACGTGCCTCATGGCGGCTTCATCATCCGCACGATGGCCGAAAAGGCTACAGAGCGTGATCTGGCGCGCGATGTCGAGTACCTGACGAAGCTCTGGGCCGATGTGCTCACGCGGTCAAAAACAGTGAAATCGGGCACCATCATCCACCACGATTTGACGCTCGCTGAGCGCGTGCTTCGCGACTTCGCCACCGAGGACACGCAGCGTGTGTTTGTCGATTCGCCCGATGCACACAAGGCGATGCTGGAATTTGCCGGGCGTTACGCGCCCGCCGTCACCGAGCGTCTACGCCTGCATCAAGCGGTGCGTCCGCTGTTTGACATGTACGGCGTGGAGCAGGAAATCGAGCGCGCATTGCATCGCCGCGTTGACTTGAACAGCGGCGGCTACGTCATCATCGATCAGACCGAAGCGCTGACCACCATCGACGTGAACACCGGCGGCTTCGTCGGTGTGCGCTCGTTTGACGACACCATTTTCAAGACCAATCTGGAAGCTGCGCAAACCATTGCGCGGCAGCTGCGACTGCGCAATCTCGGCGGCATCATCATCATCGATTTCATCGACATGGATTTGCCCGAGCATCGCGACGCCGTGCTTGAAGCATTGAATGCCGCCATTTCGACCGATCGAACGCGACTGACCGTCAACGGTTTCACGCATCTCGGCCTCGTCGAAATGACGCGCAAACGCACCCGTGAATCACTCGGTCATGTGCTCTGCGAAACCTGTCCCACCTGCAATCGTCGCGGCGAAATCAAGACGGCGCAAACAGTAGGCTACGAAATTCTGCGCGAGATCATGCGTGAAGCGAAGCAATTCAATCCTCGCGAATTCCGTATTCTTGCGGCGCAAAGCGTGATCGATTTGTTCCTTGACGATGAATCCGCTGCACTGGCGCATCTGTCGGATGAGATCGGTAAGCCGGTGTCGCTGCAAGTCGAAACCGGCTACACGCAGGAGCGCTACGATATCGTTTTGCTGTAGTCCGCATCCCCGATGCGACCCGCAACACCAAAGCACCAACGTGATACCAATGCAGTCAATTTGTGGGACCGGTTCCACCGCGATTCGTAACCGCCTGTTCGCGATCACCATCGCAGCGATGCTCGCCACCGCAACCGCGCATGCGCAGTCGCAACCCGCGCTCTCGCACGAAGCGATGACCGAACGCGTGCAGGCCTGCATTTCCTGCCACGGTAAGGAAGGTCGCACGATCAACGAGGAATACCTGCCGCGTATCGCGGGCAAACCAGCGGGATATCTGTTTAATCAGCTGCTGAATTTTCGCGACGGTCGCCGCAATAACGCCGTGATGACGCACCTGTTGCAGCCGTTGTCCGACGCCTATCTGCGGGAAATCGCAACGTACTTTTCCACACTTGAATTGCCTTATCCCGCGCCTGATGCGGCAAAAGCTTCGGTCGACGCATTGCGGCATGGCGAGACGCTGGTTTTGCGCGGCGATCCGGCGCGGAAGCTGCCCGCATGCTCAGCATGCCACGGCGCACCACTCACTGGCGTAGCGCCCGCCATCCCAGGCCTCCTGGGCTTGCCAAGCGCCTACCTGAGCGCACAGCTAGGCGCATGGCGGGCAGGCCAGCGTCGGGCGCAAACACCCGATTGCATGGGTGAAATGGCAAAAGCGCTTTTGCCGGATGACGTGAATGCGGTGAGCGCGTGGCTCGCGTCGCAACCGGTGCCATCAAACAGCAAACCGGCCGTATCCCTCGCCGCCTTGCCCGCGCCGTTGCCGCGGCGCTGCGGGGGTGTGCCGCAATGAGGCGCGTTCCTTCGCTCATTTACGGTTTGACAATTTTCGTGGTCACCACCCTGACGGTCTCGCTTTATCGCGAGGTGAACAGAAGCGCTATCGACAGCGCTCAAGCAGCAGCAAACGCAGCGACGGCCGAACAAATCGCACGTGGTGAATACCTCGCGCGCATTGGCAACTGCGCCGGTTGCCACACGGCGCGTGGCGACGAACCTTACGCCGGTGGCAAAGCGGTTGACACGCCATTCGGTGCGGTCTACGCAAGCAACCTCACGCCCGACAAGACGACAGGTATCGGCGCGTGGAGCGCCGACGCGTTCTATCGCGCAATGCACGAAGGTCGCTCGAAAGACGGGCACTTGCTTTACCCCGCGTTTCCGTATCCCAATCTGTCGCTCACAACGCGCGAAGACAGCGATGCGATCTTCGCGTTTTTGATCAATCGCGTGGCCGCGGTGAACCGGGCCAACAACGAGCACGCATTGGCTTTTCCCTATAACAATGCTTATGCACTCGCCGCGTGGCGACTGCTCTACTTCAATCCTGCCACACCGCAAGCGGATGCAGCGCAATCAGCGGAATGGAATCGCGGTGCCTATCTCGTGCAGGGCCTCGCTCATTGCGGCGCCTGTCACAGTACGAGGAACGCGTTAGGCGCGCCGGTCGCGGGCCACACCTACGACGGCGCGATGATGCCGGGTAACGACTGGTACGCCCCATCGCTCACCGACACGCGCGAAGCCTCCGTCACCGACTGGCCCATCGAGCAAATCGCGCAGTGGCTCAAGGACGGTACGTCCAAAACCGGCGCGGCTTTAGGGCCAATGGCCGAGATCGTTTTTCAGAGCACGCAATACGCCAGTGAAGCCGATCTCGCAGCGATGAGTGGATACCTCAAATCGCTGCCCACAAACACCGTAAAGCGCACCGCCAGTGCAACGCCGACCGGTACCGTCAACGACGCTGGCAAGCGCATCTACAACTACCGCTGCGCTACCTGCCACGGCGACAATGGCGAAGGCAAAGCCGACGCCTTCCCCGCGCTGGCAGGCAACCGCACTGTCACGATGGCTAACGCCACCAACCTCATCACCCTGATCCTGAAAGGCGGTTTCGCCCCGGCCACCACGGGCAACCCACGCCCGCATGGCATGCCGCCGTTCTACCACCTGCTGACCGATGCCGACATCGCCAATGTAGCGACCTACATGCGCAGCAGTTGGGGTAATGCCGCGCCTGCGCTCACCGAGCTGGATATGGTCAAGTATCGGAATGCGTTGGGAGCTGGGCGGTAACGGTTGTTTCGCGAGGACTCGCTCGGTCCCCTCTCCCCGCGCGGGAGAGCACGCCACGCTTGGCGCCAGTTAGCGCCGGGGTGAGGGGTTCGTAGTTCCGTTCGTGGTGAGCTTGTCGAACCATGAACCGTAGGGTGCGGTTCCACCGCACCTCAAATTGATACCAACCAAAAGCGTTCTTCGCAACGCTTCTGTCCCCTCTCCCCTCGCGGGAGAGGGTTAGGGTGAGGGGGCTCGTGGAATGATGTGGTTCGTTTGCTACGTCCCGCTCATGCCGCGGGGCAGTCACTTTCTTTGCTTCGCCAAATAAAGTAACCAAAGAAAGGCGACCCCGACGATTGTCCT
>JAYWAQ010000180.1:0-6164 GCA_043782305.1 Burkholderiales bacterium | reverse complement strand
TGTGCTCGCCTGCCACAGCGATCAGGCGCTGCGCCTGCTCGCACATCCGACGGATGCCGAACGCGCCGCGCTTTCTGCCGTTCGCTACCAGCCCAATCGTTGCGTGCTGCATACCGATGCGAGCCTGATGCCGCGCCGTCGCAAAGCATGGTCGGCATGGAATTATTTGCAGGTGAATGATGCCGATCAGGTGCGCCCGGTTGCGCTGACTTACTGGATGAATTTGCTGCAACCGCTGCCGTTCAAGACGCAGCTGTTCGAGACGTTAAACCCGCCCATTGAACCGCAAAAATCAACCGTGCTCGCCGAATTTGAATACTGGCATCCGCTCTTGAATCAGGCGGCGATTTCTGCGCAAAAAGACATCGCCGCGCTGCAAGGCGAGAACCAGACGTACTACGCCGGCGCCTGGCTCAAGAACGGTTTCCACGAGGACGGTCTGTCCTCCGCACTTGACGTCGTCGAACTGATCGGTTCGGCCGAGAGTGAAATAGCGCTGGAGTTGGCCGCCGAATGACCACGGCCGCCATCATCATGGGCGACGTTGTGCATGAGCGGTTGCGACCGGTCAATCACAGCTTCACCTATCCGTTGTTTTGCCTGCGCATTCCGCTGGGAAAGCTGGGCGAAATTGGCGAACAGATGGCAGTCAATCGTCGCGGCCTCGTGTCGTTTCAGGAGCGCGATCATGGCGCGCGTGATGGTTCATCGTGTCTCGCGTGGATTCGTAACGCCCTGACGTGTAACGGTATTGATGCAGACGGCATCAGCGTTGAGCTCCACGCCTTCCCGCGCATGCTCGGCTACGTGTTTAACCCCGTGAGTTTCTGGGTTTGTCGTCGGGCATCGGGTGACGTTGCTGCGGTGTTGGTTGAGGTGAACAACACCTTCGGTGAATCACATTGTTATCTGCTCACCCCAACGCTGGGCACCAGTATTCGATCAGGTGAATTGCTCACCGCAACGAAGGAGTTGCACGTCTCACCGTTCAATGAGGTACGTGGTACCTACAACTTTCGGTTCAACTTCGGCGACGACCGCTGGCTCGCCCGCATTGACTATGACGACGGTCAAGGCTCCCTGCTCAACACACACATTTCTGGCGTCGCTCAACCGCTCAGCCGCGCCAACCTGCGCCGCGCGGCGCTCCGCTTCCCGCTGCAAACGCTCGCCGTTGTGGCGCGTATTCATTGGCATGCGCTGCGACTATTCGCCAAGCGCGTACCATTTTTCGGCAAACTTAGATCCAACATGACAGGAATTTCGCGCTCATGAGTGCATCATCATCAGGCACAACCCTATCTTTGCTGCCCGCGTCGCTGCCAATCGCTGCGCGCGTGCTGTTCAAGCTGCTCGGCAGCCTGCGTCACGGGCGCATCACGGCGACGCTGCCCGACAAAAGTCGCCACGAATTTGGTCACGACGCGCATGGAATTCACGCCCACATTGAGATTTTCGATCTCGGCATCTGCACGCAAATTCTTACGGGAGGTGACGTTGCTTTCGGTGAGGGGTATTTCAACGGCGCCTGGGACTCGCCGGATCTGGTCGCGCTGCTCACGCTGTTGGCAAAAAACCAGAACGAACTGATGCCCGCTTTTTACGGTAAAGGGTGGAAGGGCTGGCTGTTCAAGCTGCGTCACTTGCTGCGGACGAATAGTAAAAAGCAGGCCCGCAAAAACATAGAAGCGCACTACGATCTTGGCAACAATTTCTACAGCGTCTGGCTCGATAAAACGCTCACCTATTCATCAGCGATCTTCAACGGCAACATGAACGGCGATCTGGCTGAAGCGCAAATCGCCAAGTACGAACGCATCCTCGCTGAAATCAATCCGCCGGTGGGTGGACATATTCTCGAAATTGGTTGCGGCTGGGGCGGCTTCGCCGAATACGCCGCGAAATCGCGCGGTGTGCGCGTCACCGGCATTACGCTCTCGCCCTCGCAGCTAGAATTCGCCGAGAAGCGAATCGCCAACGCAGGCCTGTCGGATCAGGTTCATTTCGCGTTGTGCGACTACCGCGATGTCAGCAAGCGCTTCGGCGCCAGCTTCGACGGCGTGGCGTCGATAGAGATGTTTGAGGCCGTGGGTCAAAAGTATTGGGACAGCTACTTCACCGCTGTGCAGGCGGCGCTCAAGCCCGGCGCCCGCGCCTGCGTTCAGGTGATCACGATTGACGAAGACCGCTTTGAACAATACGAATCGACCAGCGATTTCATCCAGCAATACATTTTCCCCGGCGGCATGTTGCCTTCGCCAGAGCGATTTATGGAGAAGGCGAAGAGCAAAGCATTGACGGTGTCGACTGAGTATGAATTCGGACTTGACTACGCTGAAACATTGCGCCGCTGGTTGCGACAATTCGATGCGCGGCATGACGACATCACGGCGCAGGGTTTCTCGGTTAACTTTGTGAAACTTTGGCGGTTCTATCTCGCCTATTGCATCGCGGGTTTTGAAGCGGGGAGCATCAATGTTGGTCAATACACACTGGTTCGCTAGATTTCAAAAGACGGCTTTCGCGGCACCCCTTCTGTGCGTGCTGCTGGCCATCGGTAGTCAGCAAGCGATCGCCCAGGTCGCAGCGCCCGTTTTGCCAGCGCAAGCCACCACCGGCATGCCAAGTCTGAAAGCCGTTGGCGGCGGGTTGCTGCGCATCTTCGGCTTTCAGATTTACAACGCGTACCTATGGACGCCGGAGGGAGCATCGTTCGACCCGGCCAAACCCCATGTGCTCGACATTCACTATCTGCGTACGTTCTCTGCGAAGCAGCTCGCGGAGCGCAGCATTGACGAGATGCGCGGACAGGGTACAGGCAATGAAGCGGTTTATCCGAAGTGGGTTACCGAGATGCAGCGCGTCTTTGCCGATGTGAAAGAAGGTGATCGCCTGATCGGTGTGGCGACTCCCAACCGAACCGCGAAATTTTTCCACAACGGAAGCTATCGCGGCGAGGTCGCCGACGCAGCGTTCACCGATGCCTTCTTCGGCATCTGGCTCAGCGAAAAATCGTCGCAACCTGGCATGCGCGATCGCCTGCTCGGAAAGCGCTAGTCGCCATTATTAGCTGTAAACTCGTGCAACCAGTCACCCGGCGCGAGCTTGTTCGCTACAGTCTCTTTGCAGCTCCGCTCGCGATGGCGGCACTGCCCATTTACGTGCATGTCCCCAAGCTTTACGCGGAGTTGGGCCTTTCGTTGAGCGCGATGGGCGTCTTGCTCCTCGTGCTGCGCTTTGCTGACGCGTTTGTCGATCCGTTGCTGGGCCGTTGGTCCGATCGATTGAAAACGCGCTTTGCTGCCGTCGCGATGGCAGCCATCGCGCTGACCTTGGGTATGCTCGCGTTGCTCAATCCACTCGCCTCGCCGGTACCTTTATGGGGCTGGCTAACGGGCTCATTGATCCTCGTGTACTTCGGGTTCAGCCTCGCAACGATTGCCTACAGCGCATGGGGCGCAGAGCTGCCACCCGACACGACTTCGCGCACAAAACTCACCGCGAGTCGCGAGGCTGTGGGCCTCGTTGGCGTGCTGATTGCTGCCGCGTTGCCATCGGCACTTGCGAGCCAAAGCGGCTTGGGTCTCGCACGGTTCTCATGGGTGTTTGTCGCTGTCCTGCTTGTGACGCTCCTCGTGTTGTGGCGCCTGCGTGAGGCGAAGCTTGCCCCGGATGACGGCGAATCTGCGCCATTGCTCGACGTACTCAAAGACCGCAGGTTCGTCGCGCTGCTGGCGGTCTTTGCGCTTAACGGAATCGCGTCGGCGATCCCGGCGACACTGCTGCTGTTTTTCATCGACGACGTGTTGCGTGCGAAGGACTGGGAGCCGATTTTTCTGGTGAGTTATTTTCTCGCTGGTGCGGTCGCCATGCCGCTTTGGGTAGCGCTCGCGGCCCGCCTCGGCAAGGTACAGGCGTGGGGTATCGGCATGCTTTTGGCGGTGCTGGCGTTTTTCTGGACAGCCAGCTTTGGCCCGGGAGACCGCGTTGCATTTCTCGTTGTTTGCATCGCCAGCGGCATCGCGCTTGGCGCTGATCTTGCATTGCCGCCCGCGCTCTTGGCTGACGCCATCGAAAAGCAAAATGCCCGCGAAAAAACCGGCAGCTACTTCGGCATCTGGACGTTCGCGACGAAGGCAAATCTTGCGCTCGCAGCGGGCCTCGCGCTGCCCGTGATTAGCGCCTTTGGCTATCGCTCGGGCGAACCCGGATCAAACGTTGCGGCGCTCACACTGGCGTACACATTTCTTCCCTGCGCGCTAAAGTTGTGCGCGCTGGCTCTGCTCTGGAAAATTCACCGCCGCTTTTGAAAACGGTTTAAAGGTACATCATGAAACACATTGTTCGCACATTTCTCTCTGCACTCACGGCCCTGCTGATAGCGGGCTGCGCCGCCGTGCCAGTCTCCGATTACGCGCAGGAGAAGCCCAAGTTCGATCTGCGCGAATACTTCAACGGTCATGTCATCGCGCACGGCATCGTGCAGGATCGCTCCGGCAAAGTCCTTCGTCGCATGACCGTCGACATGAAATGCACCTGGGTCGGCGACACCGGTACGCTTGACGAAGATTTCACCTATGCCGATGGCAAAAAAGAACGGCGCGTGTGGACGATCAAAAAACGGGGTGACCGCTACATTGGCACCGCAGCCGACGTCGTGGGCGAAGCCATTGGCGAGGCCGCAGGCAACACCCTTAACTGGAAATACGTGCTCGCGCTGCCGGTGGACGACAAGGTCTACAACGTCGATTTCGATGACTGGATGTGGCAGCTGGACGACAAAGTCATGATGAATCGCGCCGTGTTCTCCAAGTTCGGTTTCAGGCTCGGCGAAGTGCTCATTACGTTCTACAAACAATGAGTACGCTCAATCCACCGATCCGCGACTGGGCCAAACAACGGGTCTGGATCATTGGCGCGTCCACCGGTATTGGCAAGGCGCTCGCCGATGCGCTGCTCGCGAAGGGCGCGCGTGTGGCCGTGTCCGCACGTCGCGCAGAGGTGCTTGAGGACGCATTTGGCAAGCAGCCCAATGCGCTGCGCCTGCCGCTCGACATCACAGACAATCAGTCGATGGCTGCGGCGCTTGAGAGCATTCATCACAGCTGGGGCGGCCTCGACCTCGGCATCATCATGGCGGGCACCTATCGCGCCATGCGTGCGTGGGATTTGAACGACGAAGCGATCCGCGACATGATGCAGACCAACGTGTACGGCGCGATGAACGCCAGCGCGCTGCTATCAAAGTATTTCCTCAAACAGGGAACAGGGCACGTCAGCATCGTCTCGTCCGTCGCCGGCTATCGCGGCCTGCCAAAAGCGCTGGTCTACGGCCCGTCTAAGGCGGCAATGATCAACTTCGCCGAAACGCTCTACATGGATTTGAGCGAAAAGGGCATCGGCGTGTCGGTGGTGAACCCCGGCTTCGTGAAGACCCCGCTCACCGCAGGAAACGACTTCAAAATGCCGCATCTGATCGAGCCAGAAGAGGCCGCAACCTCCATGATCAAAGGCTACGAGGCGGGTGATTTTGAAATTGATTTTCCGAAGGCGTTCACACGACAGCTCAAGTTCCTGCGCCTCTTGCCGTACGGCATGTATTTCAAGCTCATCAAAAAATCGACGGGGTTATGACCGAGCGCCTGATCAAGCTCGTTGAATACTTCGAAACCGTCACCGAAGCCACCGTCGCACAACTGCGCAATTTTTACGCGCCCGACGCCTACTTCAAAGACCCGTTCAATGAAGTGCACACCGTCGAGCAGATCGAACAAATTTTCGCGCACATGTTCGGCCCGCTCTCCGAGCCACGCTTTATCGTGCACACCCGCATTGAGCAGGACGACGAAGCGTTCCTGACCTGGGATTTCCGCTTCCGTATCAAACAATATAAACCCGACGTCGAGCAGATCATCCGCGGCGGCTCGCACCTCCGCTTCGACGCGCAGGATAAGGTCTGCTACCACCGCGACTATTGGGACGCCGCAGAAGAGTTGTACGAAAAGTTGCCTCTCATCGGCGGGCTCATGCGCTTCATGAAACGCCGAATGGCCTAGGGCTTACCGTCGGCCCAATTTGCCAAAACTGAAAAAGTCTGGCTATAATGGAAGGCTTCGGGACGTTAGCTCAGTTGGTAGAGCAGCGGACTTTTAATCCGTTGGTCG
>JAYWAQ010000179.1:0-2204 GCA_043782305.1 Burkholderiales bacterium | reverse complement strand
GCGAATCGAAGTGGCGGTGGACGCGCAAAGTGTTGCGCTGAAAAGCTTTTACGCCTCGCTTGGATTTGCGACAGAAGGCGTTAAGCGCCAAGAAATTTTGCACGCCGGCCGCTACGTCGACAGCACCGTGATGTCGCGCATCAACGTCAACATCATGCCCGCGCCCGCGTCCCCGTTGTTGCCCGGCAAAAAGCGAACGCGCACATCACTGCCACTGAAAATCACCATTCGTCCGGCAACCGAAGAGGATGCCGCGGCGTTCGCCAAAGTGTTCGCGGATCGCAGCGCATCGAACGGCACGTTGCAACATCCGTACACCTCAGCCGACGTGTGGCGCATGCGCCTAGCCGGTCATACGGGCACGCGCCAAGTGGCGTTTGCAGCACTCGTGAAGGGCCGCGTGGTGGGCACTGCGGGCGCGCATCCGATCAACGACAATCCGCGCCAAAAGCATGTGTGCAGCCTCGGCATCTCGATTGCGGACGCGTATCAGGGGCGCGGCGTGGGCCGTGCGCTGATGAACGCGTGCCTTGATTTTGCTGACAACTGGGCGAACTATGCACGCGTCGAATTAACCGTGCACGCCGACAATGCGCGCGCCATCAAGCTGTACGAATCGCTGGGTTTTGCCCATGAAGGGCGGCTGCGCGATTACTCGTTTCGCGAAGGCGGTTATGTGGACGCCCTGTTTATGGGGCGAGTAACGTCTGCGTTGAAACAGTCGCGATAACAAGTAAAACCACTCAATAACATTGTTTTAATTAACTTTGTAATTCAGTGATGTCGCCCTAATATTCTCCTTGTCGTTTAATACTTTGGCTTCACAGCCGCAAGGAAATATAAAAATGTCACTCATCAACTCCTCCGTCAAACCGTTCAAGGCCACGGCCTACCAGAACGGAAAATTCATCGAAGTCACCGACGCCACGCTCAAAGGAAAGTGGGCGATCATGATGTTCTACCCCGCCGACTTCACGTTCGTGTGCCCCACTGAGCTCGAAGATTTGGCTGACAACTACGCCGAGTTCCAGAAGATGGGCGTGGAGGTTTACGGCGTATCCACCGACAGCCATTTTGCGCACAAGGCTTGGCATGACACGTCCGAGGCGATCAAAAAAGTCACCTATCCGCTGATCGGTGATCCGACTGGCACCTTGACCCGCAACTTTGATGTGATGATCGAGGAAGACGGCATGGCGCTGCGCGGCACGTTTGTGATCAATCCTGAAGGCCAAATCAAGCTGTGCGAAATTCACGATAACGGCATCGGCCGCGACGCGTCGGAACTGCTGCGCAAAGTCAAAGCGGCGCAGTACGTGGCGGCGCATCCGGGTGAAGTGTGCCCCGCGAAATGGACCGAAGGCGCGAGCACCTTGACGCCGTCGCTGGATCTGGTCGGCAAGATTTAGTTTCAGCCATACCGGCGCAGGCCGGTATCCACGCCCTCAGTCGGGCTCCCAATCTGCTTCGGGCGTGGACCCCGGCCGTCTGTCACCCCGGCGTAGGCCGGGGCGGGGTGACGAAGAGTTTCTTAACTTTTATACGTTGGCGACACGCCCGAGGGCTTGTTGCTGCCACACGTTTTGTGAATGTGAGTTGTCATGCTGGATGCAAACCTCAAAACCCAATTAAAGGCGT
This sequence comes from Burkholderiales bacterium, assembly GCA_043782305.1. Classification (GTDB taxonomy): domain Bacteria; phylum Pseudomonadota; class Gammaproteobacteria; order Burkholderiales; family Casimicrobiaceae; genus Casimicrobium. The sequence continues at coordinate 566 of JAYWAQ010000179.1, read as the reverse complement.
ACCTCGAAAAGGTCGTGCTTCCAATTGAACTCGTCGCGTCGCTCGATGATCGTGCTGCGTCAGTAGACATGTTGGCGCTGCTGCAAGAAATTGCGAGCCTGTCGTCGCGCATTACGTTGATTGAGCGGCGCGGTGACGATGAGCGGAAGCCCTCATTCCGCATCAACCGCATAGGCAGCGACATCGGCGTGCGCTTTGCGGGCATTCCGCTCGGTCATGAATTTACGTCCCTGGTGTTGGCGCTGTTGCAGGTCGGCGGACATCCGTCGAAGGCGGCAGCGGACGTGATCGAGCAGGTGAAAAATCTGGACGGCGATTTTCAGTTTGAGACGTACTTTTCGCTGTCTTGCCATAGCTGTCCTGACGTGGTTCAAGCATTGAATTTAATGGCGGTGTTGAACCCAAACATTCGTCATGTGGCCATCGACGGCAGCTTGTTTCAGGATGAGGTTAGCGAGCGGCAGGTGCTCGCTGTGCCGAGTATTTTTTTGAACGGCAAACCGTTTGCGCAGGGCCGCATGGAGCTGCCGGAAATTCTCGCCAAAATTGACACGGGAGCGATTGCC
>JAYWAQ010000178.1:0-6175 GCA_043782305.1 Burkholderiales bacterium | reverse complement strand
TAGTGCGCGCTGGCCCTGCAATCATGTAGCCAAGCTCTGCGGCAATGTCGAGATAACCGCCGCCGTTGTAGCGCAGATCAAGCACCAGCTCGGTCACGTTTTGCTGCTTCAAAAACGACACGGCTTGTGCTAATTGCGCCTCAGCGGTGGCCACATGAGTTGTGAACAACATGTAGCCAAATTTCACGCCCGTGCTGCTGGTCAGTGTGGCCACGTTCTGAACCGGCACCGCCGTGACGTTGCCCGCGACCAGTGTGATGCTGCGCGTTGTCGTTGAGCCCGCAGCCTGCACAACAAACACGTGGCTCTCGCCCAATACCGACGGGAAGAGGCCGGCGTTGAGCACGGTGGATGAGCCGTTTGAAAAACTGGCGCCATCGACCGAAATAATCGAATCCCCGCGCAGCAGGCCCGCGTTGGCAGCCGGCGTGCCGGGTGTCACTACCGCTGCAATCCACTTTCTCGGCGGTGAGCTTGCGATGGCCGCCCAATCCACGCCGTAGTCCACTGTGCTGCCGCCGCTCGAGAGCGCGTTCCACGTGACGGTTTCGTAGGTGAAGTGGAATTTGTCCTTCGCAGTGCCGGACGTCGTCACAGCGGGCGTCTTCAGCGCGGCGAAATAGCTGAGCGCGGTGCTGTAGTTTGCGATATTCAGGTCAGTCGGCACCTCGCGATACCAGAGGTAGGTCTCATCAATCCATGAGCGCAGCCAGCTTTTTTCTGAAGCCACGTTGCCCAGACGATCACTGGTTCCGGCGCGCGGCACGGCACACACATTTTGCAGGGTTGACGAAGCGGCGAGAGAGGGGCGTGGCGTACTGTCGGTTGCACTGCTGACGCAGAAAACCACGCCTTCACCGGTCCAGCCCTGACGCTGCATGTCGACATAGCTGTTGACGCTGACGGTGTAGCGGTGGTTCGGCGTGTTGATCGTTGTTCCGGCGCGCAGCGTTCGATACACCGCAACCGGTGCTGACGCTGGGCAGGCGCCGCCGGTCACGGGTTGGGTGATGGCAAAATCCAGTCCCTCGTTGAAGAAGTTGGGTGGCGCGCTGGCCGCGATCAAATCACAATCCGCCTTCAAACCATAGAAGTGCGAATTTACGCCCGACGCCGCGTTCACCAGAATGCGGTAGCGACACACTCTTGACAATGTCGTTCCCGCGCTCGCGGCATCGACCGCCTGAAATGTCATGCCTGTGCGCCGAAAATCGGTCGCCGTGTCAAGCGCCGATTGCTCAGCGGCGCGACCGGTGAGAAAGTAGGCAGCAACAGTTTTGTTGTAGTACTCAACCACGGTCACAGGCGTTTGTGCAAACGTCGTACTCGTAAAGGTCAGGCATACGGTCAAAACGGTACGAAGACACATCGGCAAGGCGACAATTGATTTCATCTACGAAGGCTCCAAACAACTAAGTTAGTGTGCAAGCAAAACGCGCAGGCTCGCGACTGCCTTGTTGTGCGCGGCACGTGACGCGCGAGCACGTTACAGACGCCATCGAACAAAGTTTGCAACGTGCAAGCTGAGTGTGACCTGACTACTTAACGCTGATCCATTGGTACTCAACGACGTTGTCAGCGCGATGCACGACGTTTACGTTGCTGCGCGCGGCCCAAGGAATGACCTGACGGTGCAGCGGCAATGAGTTGATTTCCTCGTTGTGCGCAAGAAGGGCTTGCTTGATGAGCGCTTCGCGCTTTTTGACGTCAGGCTCTTTACTGGACGCCGCCGCCGCATCATCCAATTTTGCGTTCTTGTAATTGCCGTAGTTATAGTCACCGACGCCGCTGGCTGCACGATTACGCAGCACCGGCGTCAACACTGTTTCGGCATCGGTAATCGCACCGCCCCAACCGAGCATGTAGAGCGAAACATCGAGCTTGTCGAGGCGCGGAAAGTACACCGCGCGCGGCTGTGCATCCAGCTTGACCTTGATGTTTATTTTTGCCCACATCGCCGCCAGTGCTTGACAAATCTTTTCGTCGTTGATGTAGCGATTGTTCGGGCAATGCAGGGTCACTTCAAAGCCTTGCGGATAACCGGCCTCAGCCATCAATTTGCTGGCGGCGGGCACGTCAAAGGGACGCCGCTTTTCGATGGCTGGATCGTTGAACGAACCGAGCGGCGATGGCGTGGGTGAGCCAGTCGGGAAGGCTTGCCCGCGCATGAGCTTGGTTTTGATGGCTTCAATATCGATGGCCTGATACATCGCCTGACGAACGCGCTTATCCTTGAACGGATTTTTGCCTTTGACGTTTGAATACAACAGCTCGTCGCGCGCCTGATCCATCCCGATGAAAACGACGCGATTTTCGATGCCCTTGATGACTCTTACGCCCGGCGTTTTTTCCAGACGCTCCAGATCTTGCGGTGGCGGATCGAGCACGAAATCAACTTCGCCTGAGATCAGCGCGGCCAGTCGCGTGGAGTCATTCTTGATCGACGAATACGTAATCGACGTCAAATTGCCTTCGTGTTTACCCCACCACGCATCGTTCCGTTTCCAGAGGGTTTTGATATCTGGCTCACGGCTCACGAGGCGGTAGGGGCCGGTGCCGTTGGCGTTGAGCGACGTGAATTTTTCTTCCTTGTTTTTGTAGTCGAGCGGCGTGGTGCAATTGTTTTTCTCGCTCCACGATTTGCTCATGATGAAAATCGTGTTGATGTGATCGAGGAAGATCGGGTTGACCTGGACGAGCTTGAATTCGACCGTGAAATCATCAATTTTTCGGGCGGTGCCGGATTGATTGGCGTAGACGCGAATTTGCGACGTCGGCGATTTCGCGCGCTCATGCGAGAACACGACATCATCTGCGGTGAATGGCGTGCCATCGTGAAACTTGACGCCGCGTCGCAATTTGAATTGCCAGGTGAGCGCATCAATCTGCTTCCACTCGGTGGCAAGCCCCGGCACGATCGCCAATTTTTTGTCACGAGCGGTCAGATATTCATAGACCTGTTGATTGACCGAGTTGGTGAGCCCTTCGTTTTGAGAGTGCGGATCCATCGTCTGTGGATCTCCGGCACCGGCCCAGCGTAGCGGGTTGGCCGTGACCGGGGTCAGGCCCGTGGTGGCGAGCGCAAAAGCGCATGCAGTGAGCGCAAAAAAACGGTTCATGGTGATCATCAGGCAGCCTCTACGCAGAAAAATTGCAGAAAGATTTCAGAGAATTCAGTTTAGCGATTTTTGTGCCGCCTGCTTTTGGGGCAAACCAGCGGAAGCGTCCGAATCAGCTTTTTCTATAACACACGGCTGAACGTGGGCTGAGGCGACATATGTCGTAAAGTCGATTTTTATCGAATTGAGATCCCAGCCCTTATGCAAATGGGCTTTACCGATAAAGCTGTATTGCCTACCGTAGAATCTGTGGCTCGCATGACCGTATCCATTTCCCCGCTCTTGCCTGACCGCACGTCAATGCTGCTCGCAGATTATTGGCGCATCAGTCGCAAAGCAAAACAACTCAAACCCGATCAGCTCGCCGCAGACATTGCGCGCGCAGAGGATCGTTTTCGTGTCCGTCTTGCCCGTTCACCGGGCATCATTTACGCGGACGGTTTACCGGTTTCCGAGCGGGCCGACGAGATCGCATCGCTGATTCGCAATCATCAGGTCGTCGTGCTCACGGGCGAAACAGGATCGGGCAAAACGACGCAATTGCCGAAAATTGCGCTTGCGGCTGGGCGTGGGCGTTACGGCCTGATTGGTCACACGCAGCCGCGTCGTATTGCCGCGCGCAGTGTGGCGGAGCGCATCGCTAAAGAGCTGGGTGAAGAGGTCGGCGCGAGCGTTGGCTACAAGGTTCGCTTCACCGAAAAAGCGACGCAGGACGGCTTTATCAAACTGATGACCGACGGCATTTTGCTGGCGGAAACGCAGGGCGACAAATTCCTCAACGCCTACGACACCATCATCATCGACGAGGCGCATGAGCGCTCGTTGAACATCGACTTTTTGCTCGGGTATTTGCGGCAACTGCTGCCGAAACGACCGGACTTGAAGGTGATCATCACCTCGGCCACGATTGATGCTGAGCGCTTCGCATTGCACTTTCAGGATCGCCACGGTAAGCCCGCGCCAATGGTCGCTGTGTCGGGCCGAACTTATCCGGTCGACGTGCTGTATCGCTCGACAACGACCGAAGATGACGACGAGGAAAAGCTCGAAGAAGCTATCGCTGATGCGGTGGATGAGTTGTGGCTGAACGGCCCCGGCGATGTGCTTGTGTTTCTGCCCGGCGAGCGCGAAATTCGCGAGACGCAAGATATTTTGCGGCGAAGGCTGAAGCCGGGCACGGAAATTCTGCCGCTGTTTTCGCGGCTCTCGGTGCAGGATCAGCAACGCATTTTCTCCAGCGCCAGCGGACGTCGCGTCGTGCTCTCGACCAACGTTGCGGAGACTTCGCTGACCGTGCCAGGCATTCGCTATGTGGTCGACTGCGGCCTCGCGCGACTCAATCGCTACAGCGTCAAAAACAAAGTGCAGATGCTGCAAATCGAGAAGATTTCGCAGGCGAGCGCCAATCAGCGTGCCGGTCGTTGCGGTCGCGTCGGGCCAGGCGTCTGCATTCGCCTGTACAGCGAGGATGACTTTAAGGCGCGCAGCGAATTTACCGATCCGGAGATTCTGCGTTCGTCATTGGCGGGTGTCATCCTGCGTCTGTCTTCGCTCGGATTCGGACGCGTACAGGAGTTCCCGTTTATCGAGCCGCCCAGCAATCGTGCGATTGCTGATGGCACTGCTCTATTGCAGGAATTGGGCGCGCTGAATGAGGCTGCGGAACTCACAAATATTGGTCGCGAGCTGTCGCGCATTCCGCTTGACCCGCGCATTGGCCGCATGCTGATCGAAGCGAAAGCGCTCGGCGTCTTGCCTGAAGTTCTGGTGATCGCGGCAGCCTTGTCAGTGCCCGATCCGCGAGAGCGTCCGTTCGAAGCGCGAGACGCGGCGGATCGCGCGCATGCCTGGTTCAAAGACGAGAAGAGTGACTTTTTGTCGCTGCTCAACGTGTGGAAATTTGCGGTTGAGTTACGTGAAGACGGCGGTCATAAAAAGCAGGTTCAGGCGTGTCGCGAAAAGTTCTTGAACTGGTTGCGGTTGCGCGAATGGCGTGACTTGCATGCGCAACTGCGCGACTCGCTGCGCGACCTGAACTGGAATGTGGAGGCTCCGCTGTCAAAGGAACCACCGTTCGCGCTACTGCACCGAGCGCTGCTGCCGGGGCTGCTCGGCAACATCGGGGTCAAAAGCGACGAGGGCGACTTCTACCTCGGCGCTCGCGGCATCAAGTTCTATCCGTTCCCGGGCAGCGGGGTCGACAAGAAAGGCCTCAAGTGGCTGGTCGCAGCGGAGCTGGCCGAGACCACGCGGCTTTATGCGCGAACGCTCGCCAGAATCGACCCGGACTGGATCGAAGCGGCTGCGGGCGAGGTGGTGCAAAAGAATTACTTCGAACCGAAATGGGATCGCGCCAGCGGACAGGTGATCGCATCGGAGCGCGTATCGCTGTACGGCCTCACGATTGTGGCGCGACGCCGCATCAGCTACAGCCGCATTGCGCCGGCCGAAGCGCACGAGATATTCGCCAACGCACTGGCCACTGGCGAAGTCGAAACGACCTCCGCCTTCTACGCGTTCAACCTGAAGCTGGTCAAGGACGTGCAGGCGCTGGAGGACAAAGCGAGGCGCAATGACGTGCTCGTGTCCGAAGAAACCGTTGCCGCGTTCTACAAGGCGCGAATTCCGGTCGAGGTTTCCACGCGCTCCGACCTTGAAAAGTGGCTTAAAGCGGGCGCTGAATCCGAAATGAGTCTTCCGCCGACCGAACGCGCTGAATTGCGCGCAAGCCGGGATCAGTCGCTTCGCATGTCGCGCGAGCAGCTGATGCGGCACGGGGCCGAGGCAATCACCGAAGAGCAGTTTCCGAAGAGCTTGAAACTCGGCGATTTTGAGGTGCCGGTGAGCTACCGTTTCGAACCGGGGCATGTGATGGATGGCGTGACGGTGCGCCTGCCTTTGGCGCTATTGAACGCAGTGGAGGATCGCTATGCGAGTTGGCTGATTCCGGGGCTTTGGCGCGAGAAGATCGCGATCTATCTCAAGGCCTTGCCGAAGGCCGAGCGGGGCCGCGTGCAGCCGGTACCAGACACTGTTACGGCCTTCCTCGAACTTGC
>JAYWAQ010000177.1:0-6180 GCA_043782305.1 Burkholderiales bacterium | reverse complement strand
GAACCTGCGGGAAGACATTGGGCAAAGTGTAGAAAAGACCAATCACGACCGCGAAGATCATGACCAGGTATTTCCAGAGCGGGTAGCGGTTCATAGGCTTGAGCCCTATGCGAAAGATTGGGTGCAGATTGGGATGATTTGGGTCATCGCAACCGGGAAAATTTCGTCATCCCGCCCCGGTCGGCACCGGGGTGACGGGGCCGGGACTTCGCGACGAGAGACCTGGGGAAACACTGAACAAGTGAGCGAGACGGATGCAGTACGAGGCGTGTGGCGCACAGGAACCGGAATGTACGCCCTGGTACATGAGGATTCCGAGCACCACACAACGAAGTAATGCGCCGTCGCAGCCGCTTGATCAGCGTTTCCTTAAATTTGTTTCAGTGAGCCCTTTGGCAACAGTGCCGTCACCGCGTTCCGTTGAAACGCGATTTCAGTGGAGCCGCCGACTTGCAGCGTCACGTAGTTGTCATCGAGCTTGACGACCTTGCCAACAATGCCGCCTGCGGTGACACATTCGTCGCCTTTTTGCAGCGCTTCCATCATCGCTTTTTGCTCTTTAGCGCGCTTTTGTTGCGGACGAATCAGCAGAAAGTAGAAAACAACGAAGATGCCCACCATCGGGAGCAGTGACAGGAACTCATTCCCGCCCGCGCCGCCGCCAAACAGTGATTGCGCGTGTGCAGTACCAAACATGGGAGAAACCCTCGACAAATCAAAAAGTTAACCTTGGATTGTAGCGGGCGGCGAGTGGTTGTCTGAGCGACGTTGTGCGGAGCAGCTTTTTTCTGAAAGCGCTGTTTCATTAGGGCTAGAAGCGATATTTCTCATAAGTCGACTTATGCAAGAAACGCGAGTTAGCCCTCATTCACGCTTAGTTCTACGTGAAAGCTACATTTTGGCAATGCCACGCCCTGCGTCATGTCGGCAGGACTACGCCTGCGGCACCGCCAACTGCACCAACGCGCGCACATCGGTAGCGCTTTGCAGAGCCCACGCCGCATCCATCAAAGGGCGCAAAGCCGCCCCCCCCAGCACCGGCTCGACCAATGCAGAAAACTTCCGCTCCAGATTGGCGTCGGTTAGCGGTCGTTGCAGCGAGCCAATCGCATGTTCGACGTGAACCGCCTTGCGCGAACCGTCCTTCATGAGGGCGACCGCGCGCACTTCGGCCTCGTCAATCGACGGATCAACCGTGGCGACAACCTTGCGCCGAATCGCCACTACGTCTGCGCGATTGACTAGAGCGTCGTCGAACTCGCCTTCACCCGCCTCACCAAACAAGAGACCAACCGCGCACCCGTGATAAACGCTGAACTTCGCCTCCAGCCCGTCTTTCGGCTCCTTCTTGCCGGTGAGTTCGAGCACGAGCGAATGCACAGCGATTTCGATGCGCTCGACGTCGTCGGCTTTGACGCCCGCCGCGCGCAGCTGCGCACACGCGTCAATCGCCGGATGAATCACGATACCGCAGGCAAAGGGCTTGTACGTGTTGAACGAAATCTCGAAACGCGAACCGAGCTCATCGGTGATCTCGTTCCAGTCGTATTTGGTTGACGCAACCTGCATGAAGCCGCGCGGAGCCTCTAGCGCACGCTTGCTCGCCGTGAAACCTTCGCGCGCCAGCAACGCCGCGAGCAGGCCCGCGCGAGCCGCCGCGCCGGGGTGAAATGGTTTGGTCATGGTGCCGAATTGTTCGCGCAAACCGACCGGGGTGGACGCCGCGATGCCAAGCGCCATTTGCGTCTGGTCAACAGTGAGCCCAAGGAGTCGCGAGCACGCCGCTGCCGCGCCTAGCATGCCCGTTGAGCCGGTGATGTGCCAGCCACGGTCATAGTGCTCAGGATACATCGCGTTGCCGACGCGGCAAGCGACATCGATGCCAAGCACCAATGAATCGATCACTGCGCGCCCGCTCGCACCCGTGACCTCGGCAAGCGCCAACGCAGCCGACGCCACCGGACCGGCCGGATGAATGATGGTTTTCAGATGGGTATCGTCGAAATCGAAGGTGTGTGACGTGATGCCATTGACGAGCGCTGCGCCCGCGATGTCGACGCGCTCTCTCCGTCCCAGGACGGTCGCCTGCGGGGAAGGCTGCATCACGGCGAGCGCACGCAGCGCGGCATTCGCGGCCTCGTGATGTGCGGCGCCAATCGCGCAGCCGAACCAGTTGAAAAACGTGCGGTGCGCCTCGTGATCCACCGCATCGCTCCATCCACGCGATGGATGATTCGCCACAAATTCAGCGAGTGTTCGTGTGACCGGAGGCGGGTTGTGGTCAGCAGCGACCTGAGTGTTGCGTGCCATGTTGTTGACTCGTAGATTTCAATTTGTGGAATGTAGGAGCGGCTCTGCCGCGACCAACGCATTGGGTGAGCACAACGGGGTCGCGGCAAAGCCGCTCCTACAAGGGCGCGTTGCCGCTAGGTGTTGATCTCAATATTGCGTTCGCGAACCAGTTTCGTCCAGCGATCCACCTCTGCCGCGATGAACGCGGCAAATGCCGCGCTCGTCATCGGCATCGGTTCCAGTGCTTCGCCCGAGAGCCGTTCGCGCAGCTCCGGTGTGCTGATCGCTTTGTTAATTTCAGCGTTCAATCGCTCGACAATGGGCGCGGGCATCTTTGCGGGACCGACGATGCCGTACCACTGAACGGCCGTGAAGCCCTTGTAGCCGAGCTCTTCAAACGTAGGCACGTCTGGCAACGCCGGATGTCGCTTGCTGCCGGTGACGGCGAGTGGCCTGAGCTTGCCGCTCTTGATGTGCTGCAACGCCGCCGCAAGCCCCGGCATCATGAATTGCGTTTGCCCCCCGAGTACATCGGTGATCGCTGGCGTGATGCCGCGATAAGGCGCGTGCGTCGCCTGAAAATCTGCGGCAAGCTTGAACTGCTCCACCAGCAAGTGCGTGAGCGAGCCTTGCCCCGACGTACCAAAGCTTAGCGGCGTTTTCTTGGCGAGCGCGACGAAATCCTTGAGCGTGTTCGCGGCGACGCCCGAGCTGACAACGAACACGTTCGGCGTCCCCGCGACCATCGCAATCGCAGTGAAATCCTTCACCGCGTTGTACGGAATGTTCCGCATCGCAGGGTTTGTGCCATGCGTGGCGACATAGCCGAGCATCAGCGTGTAACCGTCGGGTGCCGTGCGCGCGGTTGCCTGCGCTGCGATCACGCCGCCGCCACCGCTCATGTTCTCGACGATGAATGCTTGACCAAGCGCTTTTTGCAGCCGCTCCGCGACGGTGCGCGCCACGAGATCAACTCCGCCGCCTGGCGCGACGGGCGCGATGATCTTTACGGTGCGTGTCGGGTAGCTCACACCGGAACTCTGAGCGCTCGCGCTGGTCGCCCCGACAAACACAAACGCAGCCATAGATTGCGAAAACTCACGACGGTTCATGGCAACAATTCTTTTTTCCGAAGGTTGCATTTTGCCGCGCCGCGCAGGGCGCGGCTGCGGTTTTTCCTCAAAAATTGACTTGAGTCAATCCGTGCCGCGCCCTCGATCCCGATGAAACTGCTCGCGGAAGGGGACAAACTGCTGCACTTCAATCGCTTCGCGCATCTCTTTCGCTAGCTCAAGGTAGTGATGCAGATTGTGAATTGTGTTCAGAATCGCGCCGAGGATTTCGCCGGTTTTGTTCAGATGATGCAAATACGCGCGGCTGAAATTTCGGCAGGTGTAGCAAGTGCAACTCTCATCAAGCGGGCGTTGATCGTCGCGATATTTCGCGTTCTTCAACTTGATGTCGCCGAAGCGCGTGAACAGCCAGCCGTTCCTCGCGTTACGCGTTGGCATCACGCAATCGAACATGTCGATGCCACGCTCGACTGAGTAAACGAGATCTTCCGGCGTACCGACGCCCATCAAGTAATGTGGCTTGTCCGCGGGCAACTTCGGCCCGATAAAATCGAGGATGCGGTGCATGTCCTCCTTCGATTCACCGACCGAGAGGCCGCCCACCGCGATGCCGTCGAAGCCAATATCCAGCAGGCCTGCGAGCGACTCCGCACGAAGCGACTCGAACAGCGTGCCCTGAACGATGCCGAACAAAGCGTTGTTATTTTCGAGTCGCGCGAGTTCGTCCTTTGAGCGCTGCGCCCAGCGCAAACTCATCTGCAACGAGGCTTGCGCCTGCTCCAGCGTTGCATCGGCTGCTGTGCACTCGTCCAATTGCATCACGATGTCGGAGTTCAGCGTGTGTTGAATCTGCATCGACACTTCGGGCGACAGAAACAATTTGTCACCGTTGATCGGCGAAGCAAAGTGAACGCCCTCTTCCTTGATTTTTCGCAACTGCCCCAGCGACCACACCTGAAAGCCGCCGGAGTCGGTAAGGATCGGCCCCTTCCAGCCCATGAAATCGTGCAGGCCCAAGAACCGCTCGATGATCGTCGTACCCGGTCGCAGCCACAAATGAAACGTATTGCCCAGTATGATCTGCGAGCCGATGTCGGTGAGCATCTGCGGCGTCATCGCCTTCACTGTGCCGTAGGTGCCGACTGGCATAAAAATCGGCGTTTCCACGACGCCGTGGTTGAGATGCACACGACCGCGACGGGCATTCCCGTCGGTATTCAGGAGTTCAAATTTCATGGCGTATTTTTCTGCAGAAGCATGGCGTCGCCATAACTGAAAAAGCGGTAGCGTTGTTCGATGGCATGCTCGTAGAGTTCGCGGAAGTGTTCATAGCCTGCAAATGCGGAGACAAGCATCAGGAGCGTCGATTTGGGCAAATGGAAGTTCGTCAGCAGCACGTCTACCACTTTGAATTCGTATCCCGGCGTGATGAAAATATCGGTCTCGCTTTCATGCGGGCGTAACTCGCCACATTCGCGCACGCAGCCCTCAAGCGTGCGAACGCTCGTCGTGCCCACCGCGACAACGCGCCCGTTACGTTCCCGGCAAGCCGCAATCGCATCCACCGTTTCCTGCGGCAGAACGTAGCGCTCGCGATGCATCTTGTGCTCGCTGAGATTGTCTGTTTTGACCGGCAAGAAAGTTCCAGCGCCAACGTGCAGCGTCACATGGGTCAGCGCAATCCCGCGCTCGCGGCAAGCGGCCAATGTCGCCTCATCGAAATGCAGACCTGCCGTCGGCGCAGCCACCGCGCCTTCGTGCTCCGCGTAGACGGTCTGATAGCGCTCGGTGTCGCCCGGAGCCGCCGCACGCTGCATGTAAGGCGGCAGCGGCAATTCGCCCGCTTCACGCATCAGTGATTCAAAGTCGCCAGACTCAAGTTGCACCTGAAAAAAGCGATCATCGCGACCAACAATTTCCGCATGATGTGTGCCCGCAATCAAGATACGCGTGCCAGGCTTGGGCGCATGGCTCGCGCGCAGTTGCGTCAGAGCAAGCGTCGGCGAGAGCAACCGCTCGATCAGTACTTCAACCAGGCCGCCGCTAGCCTTGACCGCACGCAGCCGCGCGTTGAGCACTTTGGTGTTGTTGAAGACGAGAAGATCGCCGGGCAGTAACAGCGCGGGCAAATCGCTGAATATTTGATCTTGCGGCGTCGCTGAACGGCCATCCAGCAGGCGGCTCGCCGAGCGAGTCGCCAAGGGAAATTGTGCGATCAGCTCAGGCGGCAGGGCGTAATCGAAATCGGAAAGGGTGAACGTGCGTGTCTGGGGCACTTGACTGGCGCTCCATGGATGTAAGGATTGAGGTTGAGCGGTGGCTTCTGCGTCGTTGTTGCGAAGGCACACTCAATGTTTGTTGCGATGTGGCCATACGAATTGTATTCGGCATTAAGCTCTCAACCGATACGCGCTACTTCTTGCCCTCAACCGGCGGTGGCGATGGCAGCGTCCGCACCGTCCCAATTTCCACCGAGCTACTCTGATTGGTCACGGATCGCAACGCGGAGGTTTCAACAAAGCGCTCAACATGCGACGCCAGTTGCTCAGGCGTGAACGCGGCCATCACGTCAAGCGCGGACGAATCCTTGTTCACAATTTTTCGGAAGTCATAGCGCGATTCCGACTTGATGACTTTTAACGTTTTGGCATCAAGCGTGGTGACCTGAACGTAGAAAAACGGCGCTACAAAGCGGCGTGACCGTGTGTTCTCGCGATCCGTATCTTCTACTTCATCAGGCATCAAACCGTCGTCGAACCCTTCAGAGAGTGGCCCCAATGGCTGCACGTAAATACCGATGCCAGAGAGCTTGCTG
>JAYWAQ010000176.1:0-6181 GCA_043782305.1 Burkholderiales bacterium | reverse complement strand
CTTTCGCGCCACACTGCGGACACGTCACAAGCATCCAGCGCGCAGCCTTGGGCAGCGTGCCGCCGCATTGCGGGCAGGAGAGCGCGGTGAGCAGCACGTTGTCAGCCAGGCGTTTTCATCACGCCGTCAAATGTAGCGCGAACCTGTCGAAGTAATCGAGCGATCTCACCACCGCGTTTTTTATATCAGCTTTTCGGTAGACGCTTGCTTCCTTATGGGCTAGATTTGATTATCGGCAAAAGTCGACAACCCGCGATTTGTGCTGCTAGCCCGGAGGAAATAACGCTTACACAAGAAAGTTGCTTCTCTATTTCGCATAAACCAGATCGCGCAGAAAGAGCGAAATTCCGGGGATGTACGTGATGATCATCAGGCAGGTCAGCACGACGAGTACGAACGGAATCAGCTGCGTCACGATCCGATCCAGCGAGATTTTCGCGACGGTGCATGCCGCAAAAAGATTGACGCCAAACGGCGGTGTGATCATGCCGAGCGCCAGATTTACCACCATGATGATGCCGAAGTGCACGGGGTCAATGCCGAAGTGAACAGCGACGGGAGCGAGGATGGGCGCAAGGACGATGATTGATGCACTCGTCTCAATGAACATGCCGATGATAAACAGCGCGGCGTTCACGCCGAGTAAAAAGAGCATCGGGCTTTGCAGCCACTCTTTCAAAAACAACCCGATCGCATCAGGAACACCGGCGCGCGTAATCAGATACGCGAAAAGTCCGGCATTGGCGATGATGAACATGATGACCGCCGAGGAGAGCGTGCTCTTCTTGAAGATCGGCAGCAAGTCCTTGAGCGCGATTTCGCCGTACACCACCATACCGACGAACAGCGCGTAAACGACGGCGACTGCAGACGCTTCCGTCGGCGTAAACACGCCGCCATAAATGCCTCCGAGAATGATCACAGGCATCATCAACGCATACGCGGCGCGTCCATTGAGCGAAGCACGCAGCTTGGGGATGCATGAAAGCACGATGAAATACGCCGCGAACAGCGTAACGCCAATCAGGTGCGAATAGCGCTCCATCGTCTGCTCGCTGAGCCCCTTATCGAGCACGGCGGGCGCGATGTATCGACTGCCGAGCAGTAACAAAGCGACAGCTGCCAGGATGATGCCAAGATCAGCAAACGCCGTCCACAGCGGCAGCCGCCCATCGCCATCGTTCTTGCCCCAACCCCGCTTTTTGCAAATCAGATACACGAACAGCATGAGCGCGAAGCCGATGAGAAATCCCGGCCCGAAACCCGCGATGAACAACTCGCCGATGGAAACTTCAGCTGAAACGCCATACAAAATCATCGGAATCGAAGGCGGAATGATCACACCCAATTCCGCGCTCGTCGCCTGAAGCGCAGCCGCCCATGGCGTCGGATAGCCGTGCTTGATCAGCGCAGGAATCAGGATTGCACCGATGGCAAATGTCGTCGCGACGGACGAGCCCGACACCGCCGCGAAGATCATGCAGGTCAACACGCAGGTCATCGGCAAGCCGCCCTGTACGCCCCCGACAAGGCTCTTCGCGAAGTCAACGAGCCGCCGCGAGATGCCGCCCGTCTCCATCAAATTGCCTGCGAGGATAAAGAAAGGAATCGCTGCCAAAGGAAATTTATTGATCGAAGAAAACATCTCCTTCACCGACACCAGCATGTTCACATTCCCAATGTAAATACCGAAGACTGCCGCAAGCCCAATGGACACCGCGACCGAGATGGTGAGCGCGAAGCACAGCACCATCGTGAAAAGCATCACCGTAGACATTACTTGTCGCTCCCGAAATACATCACTGAGTTCTTCACTGAGCTGTCTCCAGCTCAAGCCGCTTCGGATCGAAGAAATTGCCGATGATCCCCATCACCGCAAACAGCCCACCAATGGGCATCGAGATGTACGCCCAGAACATTGAAAACTCTTCAAGACCAATGATGGTTTGCACGCGGCCGCGCTGCGCGTAATCCCAACCGACGATGATGATGATCGCGATCAGCGTGAGGCTCGCGATCATCACAACGACATCAAGCACGCGTTGCATGCGCGGCTTTGCCCAGCGATAAAGCACATCCACGCTGACCATCGCGCCCTGACGAAACGCCATCGGAATGCCCATGAAGACCATCCAGATCAGCGTGAAGCGGATCAGCACTTCGGTCCATTCAGCGGGCTTTTCGAGCACGAATCGGGTGAGGATCTGGAACACGCCCAGGCCCGCCGCTGTAGCCAGCATCGCGCAGGCGAACAGCATGGACGCGTGTGTGGTGATGCGCTCGACGCGCAGGAATGTTTGTTTCATGGACTCCCCTTTTTTGTCGATTGATTGTAGGCAGAAAAAAGCCCGCACGTGGCGGGCTCTTCGCATCTAAAAGACGCGCCTGACGTTTCGCTGCGCTACTTCACCGCGCGAATCTTGTCGATATTGGCCTTGCCGAACTGCTTCTCAAAATCGGCGTTCACTGCCGTCAACGCTGCCACAAATTTCGACTTGTCAACTTCAACGACTTGCATGCCTTTAGCGCGTAACTCGGTGACGCCTTTCGCATCATCCTCAGCCACGCGTGCGCGGTTGGCTTTCACGGCTTCTTTAGCCGAATCCATGAACACCTGCTTGTCCGCTGCCGACAGCTTGTCGAATGCGGCTTTGTTCATCAGGATCACCGCGGGCGAGTACACATGCCCAGTCAACGACATGTACTTTTGCACCTGATCAAACTTCGCCGACATGATGACCGACAACGGGTTCTCCTGACCATCCACGGTGCCCTGTTGCAGCGCAGTGAACACCTCGGGAAACGCCATTGGCGTCGTGATGATGCCGAAGCCTTTGTAGGCGGCAATGTGCACAGGATTCTCCATCGTGCGCATCTTCAGGCCCTTCAGATCTTCGGGCACGTTCACGGCGCGCTTGCTGTTGGTCATGTGACGCACGCCGTTCTCAGCCCACGCCAGCGCCTTCATGCCTTTGCTGTCAAATTTGGTGAGCAGCTCTTGTCCAATCGGGCCGTCGAGCACCGCATGGGCGTGCGCTTTGTCACGGAACAGGAAAGGAATATCAAGGATGCGCGTCTCGGGGACAAAGTTTGGCACAGGGCCGGTAGAGGTCAGCGTCAATTCCTGTGTGCCGAGCTGCACCGCTTCAATCGACTCGCGCTCGCCACCGAGCGATCCAGAGTAAAACGGCTGGATTTTGATGCGACCGTTGGTGCGTTTTTCGACCTCCTTCGCAAAGGTGTCGATGCCGACACCCTGGTGCGAATTTTGTGCAATCGAGATGCTGATTTTCATTGACTGCTGAGCGAACGCGGATGGCGCAAGTGCTGCGAGCAGGGTGATTGCAACAGTCGACGCGACTTTGCGTAGTTTCATGATTTCTCCTAGTGAATTTTGCGAATCGCGACGCACTGATGATTCGCCGCGCTAGAAATAGTGGTATCCCATAAGTATTTCAGTGGACGACTAAACTTGGTTGGGTAAAAACCCTTGACCTTTCGCAGGGCATCAACTCATGACAAGCTTGCCGATCTGGATGCAAACCGCAGGACTCCTTGTGCTGTCCAACGTCTTCATGACCGTCGCGTGGTATGGCCACCTGAAAAATCTTGCGGGCAAGCCGTGGTGGATTGCAGCGCTGATCAGCTGGGGCATCGCGCTGTTTGAATATTTGTTGCAAGTCCCCGCGAACCGCATCGGCGCAACGCAGTTCTCGCTCGCGCAATTGAAGATCATGCAGGAAGTCATCACGCTTACGGTGTTCGTGCCGTTTGCGGTGATGTACATGGATCAGCCGATGAAGCTTGATTTTTTATGGGCAGGAATTTGTTTGCTTGGCGCGGTTTACTTCATTTTTCGTGGTGCATGATTTTTAGAAAATTCACTCCTACGCGTGTTCTACGCATGAAACAAACGCCCGCCCGCGACGGACCAGTTTTCCCACGCCGTTTCCTTGAAACAAACCATGACGTGCTCCGGGTTCAAGCCTGCGCTTTGAAGACCAGTCATGAGCGCAGCAAGCAGGTTTCGCTTCACCTTCACGCTGCGCCCTACCGACCATAAAATTTCGATCAGGACAAAATTTTCACCGCGCGGTGACGCGATATCCGGGTAGTTTGCGTCGAAGCGAAAGTTTTCGCCATTGAGTTCAATCACGCGCTGAAAACGATCTGTCTGAGGCACTCCGACGGACACCAAAGCGTCGTGAACCACATTTAGTACCGATGTTTTGAATTCAGCTGACTTTGGCTTCTGCACAGTAAGCGTGACTAGCGGCATGTTCTGACTCCTTCTGCGTCGGTGAGGGGATTGGCGTGAGCCCGGATTCGATTCGCAAGTCGTCGAATCGCTACAGAAAGCAGCACCCAAAACTCACGATGAAATTCACGACGCTCGGCGTACGGATGAACGAGGGGATAGGGCATGAGATGTCTCCAGTGTTGCGTCTGAACGCCAGACGCGATGGACGAACGTTAGAAAAACTCCGCCTGTTCGGAAACAATCTGTGATGCAATGTGCTTTTGCAGATTCTGCAAAACCAACGGGCTTTTCGTTATGGAACTGGACGATCTGAAACTCTTCGTGCGCGTTGCCGAACTGGGCACACTCTCCGCTGTTGCCCGCGAACGCGACGTTGCCGTGAGCCAGATTTCACGCGTAATGACCCAGCTTGAAGCGCGTCACGGCGTGCAGCTTTTGCATCGCACGACGCATGGCCTTTCGCTCACGGCCGAGGGTGAAGTGTTTCTCGGCTATTGCCGCACCATCGCGCAAACGCTCGACGAACTCGACGGTGAATTCACCTCGCGTGCGCGGGATGTGCGCGGTGTCGTGCGCATCGCGATGAGTGCCAACATGGCGCAGCATGTGATCATTCCGAGTCTCGGTGAGCTGACGGCAAAACACCCCGGTTTGATCGTCGATCCGGCAGTGAGCGACGCGCTGGTCGACATGAGTCGCGACGGCATCGACATCGCGATCCGCACCGGCAGCACGCAGACGGAGGAGGTCATCGCCAAGCAGATCGGCAGCCACGGCCGCCGTCTGTACGCGAGCCCGGCGTATGTCAAAAAGCACGGCAAACCGAAGCATCCCGACGATCTCGCCAGGCACCGCATCATCACCACCAGCACCGTACCGCGCCTAAACGATTGGCCGTTCATCATCGACGGTAAACCGGTCACGCGCCCAATGCACGGCGAACTCCGCGCCAGCAGCACCAGCGTCACGCAGGAGATGGCGCTCGCGGGACTCGGCATTTGTCGCGTGCACGACCTGATCGCCGCACCGTTGGTGCAGCGTCGCGAGCTGGTCGAAGTGCTGGAGAAGTTTACCGACCAGCAAATCGTGCCAGTCTACGCAATGATGCTGCCCGAGCGTCATCGCCTGCCGAAGATCAGGGCGTGCGTTGACTTTTGGGCGGAATGGATGCCGAAATTTGGTGGATCGGTGGCGGCGAAGCGGGCGTGATTTTGAATTACAGCTTTTTAGTGAATGCGCCGTTTCAATTGGGCTAAAGCGCCGAAAATGCGAATATCAACAATCGGCTAAATTAGCGTTTAGTCCCAACGAAATAGGCGTTACAGCGAAAAGCTGTACAGAGATAGTGTCCCGAATTGACACGACTTCCCCAGCAAACTGATGTCAAAAGCCGATTGATGCTATGATGCGTTGATGCAGACTGCATTGAGCCACCCAACATGCGAACCACTTTAGAAATCCGTGACTCCGTGCTGCAAGCCGCCCGCGAGGAGGCAGCGCGACGAAACACGTCGGTGGGCGAAGTGATCTCCACGTGGGCTGAGCGCGGAATTTACGCCCCGCTCGCGGCGCAGCAACCGCGCGCCGAATACCGCACCGGCATTCGTCAATTGCCAAGCCGCGACGAGGTTGTGACGAACGAGCACATCAACAAACTGCGCGACGAGCTGGGCGTTTGATGCCGGAGATTTCGACGCCCCGTCGCGCGCTGCTCGACGTGAACGTGCTCATCGCGCTCGTCGATCCCAGGCACGCATCATCATCGCGAGCCCACGAATGGTTTGCGTTGAACAATCAGGCAAAGGGCGGCGTTGCCACGTGTCCCATCGTGCAAAACGGCGTAGCGCGCATCTTGAGCCAACCCGCGTATTCCTCCGGCGCGCAGTTCTCGGTGCGCAGCGTCGTACAAGTGTTGCGTGA